>WFYP01000173.1 GCA_015490055.1 Nitratifractor sp. | reverse complement strand
TTATAATACATTTCATTAATAGCATACATAAACTTCATTACATAACTCTTACCAGTCCCAGGCTTACCAGCAATTACAGTAATGTCATTAAAAGCTATTTTTGTATCTTTTAGTTTTGCAAAGTTTTTAAAATGTGCTAACTCTTCAGCCATATATATGTCCTATTCTTACTGTATTTTATAGAAATAATAGCTATTTTATCAAGTTATAGCTTATAGACTATATAAATCTTTCCACAAACTCTCTACTGCTCAGCAGTAAAATATCCTCAGAGGCAAAGCCTCTATCGTTGGAGAGTATTAAATTGCAAGAGGCTTTTTTTGCCATTGTGTATTGGATTGTATCTTCTAAATCGCTGAAGCTACTGTTTTGCTTCATTAGTTTGCAACTCTCATTTATCTCTTGGTTTCCAAACTCTATAACTGTGCAGAGTTCATTAACATCGAGTATTGAGTCTAATGCCTCTAATTTGCTTTTTTTGGCTAGTAGGTAGTATAGGGTTGTAATAATGTCGCAAGAGGTAAAGAGTTCTGTCTCTTTTTGTTGTAGTAGTATAGAGATAGCTTTTGAACTCTCTTCGTAAAAGGGTCTTGTTGCGTCGTAGATATCGAGTATTATATTTGCATCTAAAAATACTCTTTTATAATTCACGATTTGCCTTTACGGATTGTATAGATTCATCAGTAAATAGCCCTGTTGCAGAGCCTTTTATTCTATTAAATGCCTCTAATCTTTTTTTAGCTTTAATCTGTTTATATCGCTCTTCTATCATCTCTTGAACTAAAGTAGTCATCGATTTTTTACTACTTTTAGCTAACTCTTCAAGGTGCATAGCAATTTGTCTGTCGAATACAAAGTTTTTTCTTACTGTTGTTCCCATATGCTAACCTTTTTTATGTATATTTTATTATGTATTAATTTTAGCATAATTACTGTTCTGTGTCAATATATTAAAACTTCTTCCAAAATTCACGGCTCATTAGTACGAAAACGGTGTAGAATTCTAAACGACCCATTATCATTCCTATTGAGAATATTATTTTGTCTATATCGCTAAAATCTGCGAAATTATTGGCTGGTCCTACTGCTCCGAAGCCTGGTCCTATGTTTCCTACTAAGGCAAGTGCTCCTGAGATTGCTGTCATTGTATCGTAACCTCTGGCGTAGATGTAAATTGCTAATGCTACATTGGTTAAAACATATAGAAAAAAGAAGCCAAATGTCGAAGTTATTACGGCATTTCCTAACTTTTTTGCGTCGATATATATTGAGATATGGGCACTTGGGTGGACAATTCTTTTTAACTCTGCCATTAGGGTTTTAAAGATAATAAGATAACGAATAATTTTAACACCACCAGCGGTAGAGCCTGTATTTCCACCAATTAGCATAGCTATAAAAATTATTCCTACAGAGATATGCCCCCATAAAGAGTAGTCGGTCGTAGCAAAGCCTGTTGTTGTCATTACTGATGCTATAGTAAAAAATGAGTGTGTAGCTGAAGAGTCAAGCTCTACACCCATACCTGAGTGAACAAGTGTTAATATAGTTGAAAGTACTAAAAATACCCCAATATACCATATAAATTCTTCGCTTTTGTAACCACTTGTATCTTTATAAAATAGCTTCACATGTGCTAAAAAGTTTACGCCAGAGAGCATCATAAATATAGTTGTAGTCCAGTAAATTGGATAACTATTAAAGTAAGCAAGAGAGCTGTTTTTAGTAGAGAAACCACCTGTGGAAATAGTTGAGAATGCATGGTTTATAGCATCGAACCAACTCATTCCAAATAGCTTTAGAAACAGCATATCTAAAAAAGTAAGCCCAGCATAGACACCCCATAAAATAAGGGCAGTATTTTTAATTTTTGGAGTAAGCTTCTCTAGTGTTACACCTGTAGATTCTGCTTTAAAGAGGCTAAGGCTTCCTGTTGGGTTGATAATAGATAACAATCCAACCCCCAAAACAATAACTCCCATACCACCAATCCAATGCATTAGCGAGCGGTGAAAAAGTATAAAGTGGGGTAGAGCTTCTATATTGGTATAAACAGTTGCCCCTGTTGTTGTAAAGCCACTAATAGCTTCAAAAAATGCAGATGCAAAACTAACATTGGTGTAAATATATAGAGGAATTGCTCCAACAATACCAAGCACAATCCAGAGTAAATTAACCGATAAAATACTCTCTTTAATGCCGAGATTTAGCTTTTGATTTCTTAGATACCAATAGAGTGCCAAATCTGCACTTAAAAATATCCCTATAAATAGTGCCAAATCTTTAAAATCTTCACCATAAATAATAGCGACTGCTAACTCTAAAAGTAAAAAAGCAGCAAGAGTTGCATTGATTAAACTAATTAATTTTAATATGCTTTTGTAAGACATTAGTACCTCTTATATTATAGGCTGTGTATCCATCTGTTTATTGTATCTTCATGCTCTTTGCTACAAAAGGCTACGATTACATCTTCTGCTTCACATGCTAAAGACTCTTGACACTCTAAAATTTCACCATCTCTAATTAAATATATTGCTACATTTTCTTCTGCTTTAGGTAATTTTACTGTTTTATCAATAATATTTGAGTTTTCTAAAACTTTATGCATATATATACGCCCTTTCCCACCACAAAAGTTTCTCTCGGCTACAATAGAGCTAGAGTGAATACGCTCTAAAATTGCATTATATGCACTTATTTTTGGACCCCTAATAACAACAATACCCAAAGAGTGCATAAGTTCGTAATGCTCCAATTCGCTATTTATTGCAATTACCTTTTTTACACCTTGCTCTTTAGCTTCGAGGCATTTAACAATATTGTACTCATCATCATTTGTTGCAGCAATTACTATATCGGCATGTTTTAAGCCCTCTTGTTCATATAACTCTTTGGTACTAAATTTGCAATTAAGTACAGTTGCTTTGCCTTCAATTTCTTCATCGGCAATTTTACAAACTTCTAAATCTTTGTCTATTAATTTAACCTCTTTATCCTCTTTAAGCAGAGCATTTGCAATAGATACACCTAACTCTTTAGCTCCAAATATTGCAATTCTATCATTATGTATAGAGCTATCTTCACCATAAGTTTTACAAAATTTAAAAATATCTATATCATCTCCAAATAGATATACTAAATCGTTTGGTTCTATTTGGGCATCTTTTTTAGGTATAAAAAACTCTGAGCCTCTCTCTATACCCACAATTACATATCCCTCTGGTACAATACCAATAGGTCCGTCTAGCTTAGTTAAACGCAGACTTATAAGCTTTTTATCGGTATATTTAAATGTTTTTATATTGTTTGCTTTAGGATATTTTAGTAAGTTTACAATACTTTGAGAAGTTAGCTCTATTGGAAATATAGCTTCGTCAATTCCAAATTTTTGCATTAGAGAGCTTTTTGCAAAAAAGTGATTTCTAAGCCTTATAATTGTAGTTTTTGCATTTATTGTATCACTTGCGATAATTACCGATATTAAATTTGCTTCATCTATATCTGTTACCGCTATAAAGAGGTCTATCTCTTTATCTAAAAGCTTTTTATATGTTTCTGGGTCTTCTACATCACCAAAAACTGGTAATATATCTAACGCCTCTTGCATAGATTCTAGTGCTAGTCTATCTTTATCGATAACTACTATATTGTGGTATGGTGATAGGGTTTTGGCTAATTCATATCCAACATGCCCTGCACCTGCTATTATAATGTCCATTTGGCAATTATACTCCAAAAAGTTTGAACGAATATTAAATATTACAATTAGCAAGCAAAATCAACTGCACTTTGGGCGTGAATGTATGTAGTATCGTAAAGTTTTATCTCCGTATCGCTACTGTTTACCAACATTCCAATCTCGGTACAGCCCAAAATTACACCTTCGGCTCCATCTTTTGCAAGTTTGTTTATAATTTTTAAATATTTCTCTTTTGATGCCACTTTACATTCGCCTAAGCAGAGTTCATTGTATATAATATTGTGTACAAGTTCTCTCTCTTGTTCATTTGGTATTAAAACCTCTAAGCCGTGTTCTTGCAGTCTGCTCTTGTAGAAATCTTGCTCCATTGTAAAAGCAGTTCCAAGTAAACCAACTTTCTTAATACCATCTTTAATTAACGCTTTAGCCGTTGCGTCGGCTATGTGAATAAGTGGTATATCTATTGCATTCTGCACTTGCGGAGCTACTTTGTGCATTGTGTTGGTACAAATTAGTAGGAAATCTGCCCCTGCTCGCTCAATATTGCTTGCCTCTTTGGCTAAAATTTCACCAAGTTTTTGCCAATCGCCTGCGTGTTGTAACTTCTCTATCTCTTCAAAATCAACACTCACCATTGCAATTTTAGCCGAATGCAGACCACCTAGCTTAGCCTTTACACCTTCGTTTATCGCTTTATAGTAAAATAGCGAACTCTCCCAACTCATACCGCCTAGTAAGCCTACTGTTTTCATCTTATTCCTTATTTTTTTCGCTACAATATTATATGCAAAAAAGACTGATACTTGGACACATATTTTCGTTTATAACTATTGCAATTTGGAGTGTAGCTTTTGTTAGCAATAAAGCTCTGCTTGCATATATTAGCCCAATAGAGAATATGATACTCCGTTTTTCTATTGCTTATATTTTGCTTTTAATTATCTACCCAAAGCAAATTTTGCCAAATTCTGTAAAAGATGAATTTAGCTTTTTTATTTTGGGCTTTTTAGGTATTTTTATCTACTTTTTATTAGAAAATTTCGCCCTAAAGTACACCCAAGCTACAAATGTAGGCTTATATATGGGAGCGATTCCACTATTTACTGCCATTACTGCCCACTTTTTAACAAAAGATGAGAGTCTAAATAAGTACACCATAGTAGGCTTTTTGGTTGCTATTTTAGGAATTGCTTTAATACTATTAGATGGCTCAAAATTTCAACTCCGATTAAAGGGTGATTTATTAGCACTATTAGCTGCCATTATATTTGCTCTCTATTCTGTTGCTCTAAAACTGGCACCCAAAGGTTACCACTATATTGTTATTGCAAGAAAGAGTTTCTTTTATGGTTTAATTTTAATGGGAATTTACTTTTATTTTAGTGGCAAAAGCTTTAATATAGAGGCTTTAAGCATAAAAACTGTTTGGCTAAATATCGCCTTTTTAGGACTATTTAGCTCTGGATTAGCATTTATACTTTGGCAACAAGGCATAGAGCGTATCGGCTCCATAAGTGCAAGCAATTACATCTATTTAGTGCCGCTAATAACCGCAATAGCAGGAATAAGCCTTTTAGGCGAAACTTTAACACCCAAAATGCTAATAGGCGGAGTTTTAATTTTAATCGGCTTATATATTGCTCAGAAGAGGTAATCTTTATCCAAACACTCTATTTATTCTATCAACCGCCTCTTTTACAAGCTCTAAACTTGTTGCAAAATTAAAACGCATATATTGATGCCCCTCTTTGCCATAGTTTGTTCCGCTATTTAGTGCTAATTTAGCTTCGTTTACCATCTTCTCTCTAAGCTCCCTGTCACTTAAGCCAAATTCACTAAAATCTAACCACATCAAATATGTTCCTTCAGGGCGAGAGCGTCTGATTTTTGGGGTTAAATGTTTATCGATATACTCTATATTTTGCTCTAACACTTCTATAAGCTCATCTACCCAAGCCTCTTCTTTATAGGCTGCCTCTAAAATCTTCGCAGATGTTAGGCTAAGGCTTAAGTGAAGACTCTCTAAAAAGCCTTTAAACTTAGCTCTAAGTTCTTCGTTTGGAATAATCGCATACCCACCGCCAAACTTTGCTACATTAAAAGTTTTGTTTACTGCGGTAATTAGTACCGTTTTATCGTAAAAGTTTATAAATGGGTGGTGTGTTTTACTATAGACAATATCGCTATGTATCTCATCGCTTACTACTATCATATCTTGCTCTTTTGCCTCTTTAGCAAACGCTTCTAGCTCCTCTTTATCCCAAACTCTACCTGTTGGGTTTTGAGGCGAGCAAAAGAGTGCCACACTAGCCTTTGGCAATGGATAAGCAATTTTGTATTTACCATTATCTTTAAGCAAAGGGCTACTAACCTTTTTAACACCATTTAACTTAATTGCTTTATTAAACTTTTCATAAACTGGTGGCTGAATTAGTACTCCATTATCTCCCCAAAGCTTAGCCGAAATATTCAAAGCCGAAACAACTGAAGGTATAGGTACAATCCACTCTTTCTCTACCACAGTATTATGTCGCTTTTTATACCAGTTGATAACTGCTTCGTAAAAATCATCCCCTATCTCTTCGTACCCAAAAGCCTTTTTAGATAGCTCTTTTTTCAAAGCTTTCTGCACCCCAAGAGGCGTTGCAAAATCCATATCGGCAACCCAAAACGCCAATATATCATCTCGCCCAAAATATTTCTTTAAGCCACCCCACTTCTCGTTATCGCTATTACTTCTATCTACAAACTCTACCATCTCTTCTCCTTAAATAGATATTGGGTAAGCACAAGACTTACCCCTACAAATTATAGTTTTCTCCATACCTGCACACTACTAATTGAGTGTTGGTAATTTTTTGCCTTTTCTCGAATTACAAACTCTTGCTCAAACTCATCTATAAGCTCAAAATCACTACTTAGAATCTCTTTCAGTGCATCTGCTGTCTCTACTGCTACGCCATTTTTGTAGTATCCACCAAGCCATCGCTCTTTGGGCGTAAACTCTTCGCTCCAATTATATGGCGAAGCTAAAACAAAGATACCGCCACTATTTATTCGGTTCTTAATATCGTTTAAAAACTTCATTGGCTCATAAAGTCTATCGAGCAGGTTTAAGGCTAAGACTAAATCATATCCACTATAAATTGGTTTTAAGTTACTAGCATCTGCTTGGTAGAATTTACACTTACTTGTTAGCTCTTTGCTAACACCAATCGAGCTTAATTCAAACTCTTTTTTTTCTGTTATTTCGCCCTCTTTAGGTATTTCATAAAGCACTTTTCCGCTCTCTTGAAGCTCTACGCCAACTTTAATAAACCGTGCACTAAAGTCTAAGCCCCAAACTTCGTTAAACTCTTTTGCTAACTCAAACGAAGCCCTACCAACAGAACAGCCGATATCGAGAGCTTTGTCTCTATTTTGAGTGTACTCTAAAGCCTTTTTAGCCATAGTTGCAGGGAAGTTAGCAACGCCAAAGTACTCATTGCCATAGTGAAACTCAATATATTGGCTAATCGATTTATCGCTTTCGTAAACATCATTTACCACACTATCAGCTTTCTCGCTTACTACATACCGAAAGCCAGCGTGTTGGAAAAAGTGGCGTCTAAAGGCGTAGCGACTCTGCACTAGTGCTTCGTTGCCAGTTGCAATAAACGAACCACCTTTAATAATATTGTGTCTATTATCAAATGTAGGCACAGAGAAATCATCGTAAACATCGTGAACTTTAAATCCATCAAAAGGATATATAGGCGTATTTGTCCACTGCCACACATTGCCTATAACATCGTAAAATTTACCATGCTTAAACCTATCTACCTCACAGGCAGAGGCAAAGTACTCTAAGTTTATATTAGCATTTACTGGTCTCTCCCACTCTGGTTCATCTTTTAAGCTACTCTCTTGCCAAATGGCGTGCCATTGTGCTTCGGTTGGCAAGTCATAATTTAGCCCATCTTTTGCACTCTTCCAATTACAAAATGCCTTTGCTTCGTGGTAATTTATATCTACTGGAAAGTTAAGTGGCAGAGGCAACTCTTTATTTAAGGCACGATAGTAAAATTTATCATCCCTCTCTATCCAAAAAGTTGGATGTTTTGCATTTGTAAAACGCCTCCACTCTAACCCCTCTTCTTCCCAAAATTCATCACTCTCGTAGCCACTATCTTGCACAAATTCTAAAAATTCTCCATTGCTCACTAACTGTTTAGAAGCCTTAAACTCGCTTACATTTATTGTTTGTGTTCCAAACTCGTTATCCCAGCCATAAACTAAAGTGTGCTCTCTATCTCGCCCTAAAACAATTCGCTTTGCTTCTACCTCAATTAACTCATTTTGTGGATACTTAGTTGTGCTAAAACTATCACAAATATTCCAAAGTTCGCTCTCTTGCTTTAAAAACTTTAAATCAAGCTGTCTTAAAAGTACGCTCGAAGTCTCTATATGTATTCTCTCGTGCTCTATTCCCATTAAGATAATCCACCATGGGCTATCCCAGCCTATTGGTAAAGATATATACATGCTATCTATAAGTTCGTTTACAATTTTCTTTACTTTTGCTCTATACTCTTTTACTTCGCTAATCTTTGGCCATTTATAATTGTTGGGGTTTAAATCATCCCAACTCATCTCGTCCACACCAACTGCAAAGATAGATTCAAGATATTCATCTACTCGCTTGGTGTATAGTTTAGATACATTCAGCTTGTTTATAAAAAATGTAGCCGTATGACCGAAGTAGAAAATTAACGGATGCCTTAAAGGTTCTGGCTGTTGATAAAATGCTTCATCATTAAGTAAAAGCTCAAAGAGCTTCTCATAAAGTTCGTAAGTTGTATTAAAATAGTCTCTAATTTCGGCTCTTTTTTCTTCGGCATCTCCACTATCTAAAACTATATTTCTTGTAATATATTTTCTATCCATTAAAATCCTTACGAGTAAAACATTAGTCCATTTTAGCATAATTTTTGTGTAATTAGTGAGATATACTATAATGTAGATTTAGAGCAAGTTAAAAAGTAGATAATTTATGAGCCTCCACAGCCACCACCACAACCACTGCCACAGCTTGCTCCTCCACAACCTGAATCTCCTGAAGAACCAGAATCACCAAACCCTCCATGGCTACTATCGGCATAATCACCTACATAAAAGCCTCCACAACCAGCGCCACCTGCACAACTACTTGTACTGTTACTTGTGTCTGTATTGCTATATGGAAAAGTTTTAGTCAATGAGTATTTAATTCCATTGTCTATATTTAGCATACTATCTATTGCAAAGAGTAGTGGCATTTTTTCTGGAAATTTTGGGTTTATACGCTCTTTTTGGCAAATTAACTGCCAAGCTCTCTTCATACCTTCGTTATTACTTTTTTTACTCGGCATAGCTTCGTCTGGAATGTGGTGTAAAAAGCGTCCAAAAGCCTTTTTACAAAAGCTCGCGTAAACAGAACTAAATAGTAAAAATTCGTGCCATAAATCATCTACCACACGAGAGGGCATAGATACCATTTTACCATTTGCCATATTGCATAAATAGAAGTAATCCATTAAAGCTTTGTTTACTAAGCTCGCCTCTTCGGTGCTAAGTTTTTGGTACTTCTCTTTAAATCTATCCATAATGGGTTTTGGAATTTTATACTTTTGTATAAATCTAAGTTGCCTCTTTTTTCGGTTTTTCTTTTCGTAAAACCAAGCAAAAACAGCGAATGCGATAATAGTTATTATAGCTATTTCATATGAATTCACAAATATCCTTAGAATTTATCGTTTGTGTATAAAAAAATTTCTCCATCTTGCTTGAATAGTAAACAAAATTTGCTACTATTTGCTTTAGATAAAAATATTTGCTTTGATTTTTTTACTGTCTTCACCAATTTCTTATCTATCTTATTTAAACTATTTGGCACTTGTGCTGGCTCTATTTTTTTAGCCTTGCAAGCCTTTGTAATACCAGTAAACAGTTGTTCATATTTTCCATCTTTTGGTAATATTTTAAATATTACGGGGTGATGTTTTGTATTGTATCTATCTAATTGCATATCTTTTATATCTAGCACGATTTTTTTATCTATTAAGCGTTTAAAGGTTGGTATCGGCTTTTGAATATAGTAGGTAAATCCAACTAAAAATAGTAAAATTACAATTAAAAATGCTAAAATCTTTTGTGGTAAATGTTTCATTAACTCTCCATATCCTCTTTATCCATTACATAAGCGACTACAACTATTGCAAGTAGGAAAAATATAATTATACCAATATATAATATATCCATACTATGCCTTTATGTAATTTTGTGTATTTGATTTTGCTAATTTACTAAAGCTATTTTTATCTTCTAAGCTCTTAAATGCATTTGCAGGAAAGAAAAAGAAGTTATCTTTTGTGTATATTAACACGCCATCACTTAAAGAGACAACTTTTATAATATCATCCCACTTAATTAGTTGCGAGTTTATTGTAATGCCACTCTCATCAGCCATAATATTGTATTTCATATTTGAATTTGGTAATTTATCGAATGCTTTTTTAATTGTTGCTTCTCTTAATTTCCAACGCAAAAAGTACCAGTATAGTACTAAAAAGGTTGAGATTAGCAGTAAACCTGGAGCTCCTTTTTTAAACATTGCTACTACGCCAAATTGAGTAAGTGCAATAAAGAAAAAGCCAATATATCGCTTTTTAGAATTTTTAAATTCGTAATCGTACGCTACTTTTGCAGCTTTTAAGTATGTGGGTTTATCCCATTTGTAGCTAAAATTTATATTAGACATGTTCTTCGCACTCTTTTATTATTAAGTCATCTTTTTTAATACAGCCTTGCTCTTCTAATTGGTCTATTAGTTTTAAGGTTTCATCATATTTTTTATAGTAAATTTCGCTATTTTTGGCATACTTTTTTTGCTCTTTTTTAGCATATATCCACGCCGCTAAAATAGACATTGCAAAAAAGCTATATATCCACCACTGCCACTCTTTTAAATTTAATAAAACTATAAAGTATTGCACAGAAAATAGTACGAAAAATTCGATAGAGAATATAATAACCAAAGTAGAGCTTTGTTCGAAATCTAGGGTGTATTTCTCTATCTCTCGCAAATGTTCTAAATTTTTATTTACCTGCTCGGCTTTAGCTTTACATTCATCGTTTAGTCTGCTTGTATCGATATCTCTTAAATGTATATTACTTAAGTTATACTCTACATTTATCTGCATATAATCTTTTAAAATTTGAGGATGCTTATTTATGATTTCTAAGATTTCGTCTTCGCTAAGTTTTCTTTTACCTGCAATTTTTTGCACATCTTGCAAAACCAAATCGTACAAACCAATATTTTTAATCTCTAAAGCGACGCGTGGTAAGTGTGTCATTAATCTCCTTTTTTTGAAAGCTGAAAGCAAAAGGCATAAAGCAGAAAGCTAA
This sequence comes from Nitratifractor sp., assembly GCA_015490055.1. Lineage (GTDB taxonomy): Bacteria > Campylobacterota > Campylobacteria > Campylobacterales > Sulfurovaceae > JAADEQ01. The sequence goes on along the minus strand of WFYP01000173.1, from coordinate 3,116 downwards.
TTGTGCGACTTCGTCGCTTTCTATTAAATAGGGCGAAGCCACAATATTAGCTTTCTACTTTAAGCTTTGAGCTTTATGCTATTAAACAGATGTGGCAAAAGCCACACTCTGTTTAATTATCGTCTTCTTCTATTCCATAACTTGCTGTTTTATCTTCTGCTGGTAGGAATATACCAATTAAACCTTTAACTCCTACGCTCATTACAATATTAAATAGGAAGATTGCCCAAGCAATAAGAACCATTGTTCCGCAAATTGCAGCTAAAATCATAAGCGTGTTGAACTCTCCATGTACATACAAGTGGCGTCTTAGCATTCCATCTAATCCTGCCATACCTGCAAATGCACCCATACCTATACCACCTATTAAATATAGCCAAAAGTGTGTCCAAGTAAGTTTTTTAGAGAACATTGTTGTATTATTTGTAACTAATGGCCACATTACATAAACAGCACTATAAAGTGTCATATAAAGTCCAACAATCAGTGCAATATGAACATGCGCAAAGATAATCCATTGAGTATTGTGTAAAACTCTGTTCATACCCATATCGGCTTGAATAATCGCTGCTGGAACTGCCAAACCAAATCCTACTAAACCACCTAAAAGGTACGCGAGTGGTGGTGTCATTTTTAGTGGTCTAGCTTTCCAAAGAGTTACTAATGTAATAAATAGTGCCAAACCTTGAGTTAATAACTCAAATGCTGTTACCATCTCTCCTGAGATTAGTTTCATCATCTCTGGTTGCCCTTGGTCTGCTAGCAAGTGGTGAGACCACACCATCCAAGATACTAAAAGCTCTAGCATTAATGCCGCTCTTGCAACATTCTCCATAAATAGTTTTTGCCCTGTAATTAGTGTTGCAAGCAAATACCAAGAACCAGCTACATAGATAAGCACAAGCCCATCTGCAACAAGGTCTAGCCCCCACCAGAAGTAGTTTTTATAAAGAAGTGCATCTACAGAGGCAACATTAAGCGGATGTCCGCTTGCATCAAAAATCAGATAAACCAAAACCAAAATACCAGCACTTAAAATTACGATTGCATCTAAGAATGTATCTACAGTTCCACGGAAAATTGCAACAACAGGAAGTGCAAGTGCAGGGTCTTTAGAGTAGGGTGGTTTGCCTCTTAATTTATTAATTAAGTTTAGCATACCATCGATACCAAAACCAGAAATTAATAACTCTTTTGTAGTTTTGTTTTTATGTATTCCAACACGAGCAAAAATTGTTGCGTAAATGTTGTAAATAAATAGCAAAGTTCCCACCATAATTAGCGCAACACCAACAATAAATACAATACCACCAACAACACTAAATTGATTAGTATCAGCAGGAAGTGGCCAGTATAGTGTGTATAGTGGAGCATATTGCCAAACAAATGCAGCTATCCACGACATCGCAGTTCCGATTGTAATTAAAAGCCAAACTGCGTTAGCAATTTTTACACTATAAAGTGGTTTTTTTGTTAAAAATGGCACTAAAAACATAAATGCACCAAATACTAATTGATATGTAGAACCAAAGATACCAACTATTGGGTGAACTGTCATAATCGAGAAAAAGTGCGCAGGGTGAAAAAACATATGCGGTATTGGAGCCTTTGGACCAACCTCTACCATACGCATAATCATACCCTCAATAGCAACTAAACCAAAAAATAGAAAACTCATAACAACAGCTCTTAGCGTTACCTTTTGCAGTGCATTTAAGCTTTTATGGTCGAAGTCTGTACCATTCATTAAAGTATTCATAAAACTCATTACTTCTTACCTCCCTCTTTACATCCTTGAACTGTTAGCCATTTTTCAACAATCATTTTAGAGTCGCCTGTCTTTTCATCGTAAGCTTCAGGTCCAGAATACTCTGTGGACATTACATCGAATGTACCATTATGGTTAAATGTCCATAAAATATCGTTAGAGTCTAATATGCCATTAACATCAGTCCCCGGATTTACTTGCATCTGCATTACCATAGAACCATCTTGTCTAAATAGTCCAAAACCGTAAACCAAATCACGACTATGAACATCAAATTTAATAGTTTGCCCACACTGAACAGTTACATGTTTTGGCATATTTATCCACTTGTGATTGCCTACTTCAAATTCATAACTTGCATCTGGTTTAATGTGATGTCTCATAATATCTTGTGATACCCATGGAATTGAATTGTATGTAAAAATGTGATGCCCCACACCCATAGCAACCAAAAACGCCATATATCCGTAAAACGGAATCCTTACAATAGATTTAGCCTTCTCTTTTCTGGTTAAGTTATATGCAAACCAAGCGATTAACGAAATAATAAAAATCGCATAGATTGAATACGCCATCCAGTGAAAAGATAAAAGCTCTTTCGAACTAGCAAATGTCATCTCTTCTTCTCCTAATTGTTAATGGTATTAAGCCTTACAATTTGTAGAGCTTATTCCAAATATAATAATATGATAAATATTGCTAAATATATTTGATTAGAATCAATGCTATAGAGAATAAATAGTAAATAATTGATTATTTTTTAGGCAGATTAATTTTTGTTTGCTTAAATATTAAGCAAACACGATAACAGATACTATTTCCAATACCCAATTTCAAAGTTTTTAAAAGAGCTAAGGGCATCAGATTTAGTCCAAACTCCAACTCCTCCACCTTTAGAATTAAAAGTAAATTTCAAAAGTTCTTTATTATCTAAATAGAGTCTATAGTGAGACATATAAACTTTTATTGCCATATTGTGCCAGCCACTACTAAGTTTAATATTACAAGATTCTCTCTCGACTCTTCGACCATCTATTACAGTGTAAAATCTAAAGTTATCTTCTAACGGATTAAAGCGAGCTACAAGATAGTTATTTTTATCTTGCAAATCCCACATAATACCACCACCTTGGTCTTGCGAACCACTATTAGCTTTAAAATCAACCGACAGAGTACCATTAGATAAGCTAAAATCTTTAGTAAAATGTAAATTATAATACTCTCCACTAGGTTTAACCAAACTAACTATTGTAGAGTTGCCATCTTTACTTGTAGCCCACTTTCCAACACTCTGCCATTTACCTGTAGCAAAGTCTATATTTTGGGCACTTAATTGTAAAATTAGGGT
>WFYP01000172.1 GCA_015490055.1 Nitratifractor sp. | reverse complement strand
CAAGTACTAAAATTTCTACTTTTGAAAGGTCAACAACTTTTTGAGAGACAAGGTCAAGGAGTCGCCCTGGGGTAGCAATTAAAATATCAATACCTTGTTTTATGGTATTGATTTGTCGGTTAATATTTACTCCACCAAAAATAATAGTTGATTTATAGGGTAAATATTTAGAGTACGTTTGAACATTTTCACCCACTTGGCCTGCTAGTTCACGTGTGGGTGTTAAGATTAAAGCACGAATATGTCGTTTAGGTTGCCCTCTGTGACCAGTTTGTTTATGAACTTTATATAAGTTTTCTAATAAAGGCAAAGTAAAACCAGCTGTTTTACCTGTTCCTGTTTGGGCTGCTGCTAAAACATCGTCACCTTTTAAAATGAGTGGAATAGCTTTTTTTTGAATAGGGGTTGGTGTTGTGTAACCAGTTTCTTTAATAGCTTTTAAGATTGGTTCACAAAGACCAAGTTTGGAGAATGACATGTAGGAGAGCCTAGTGTAAGATTTTTGACATTATAGCAGGAAGTTTGTGTGGGTTAAATAATGGGAATTTTTATTTTGTGGTATAATTTTAAAATACCTTTTAAAATTGGAGGTTCAAAGTGAAAAAAGAGATACTTTTAGAGATAGCTAGAAAATCTATAGAGGTTGAATTCAATAATAGACATATAGATAAAGAATATCTATTAAAAAAATATCCTGAACTTAAAGAGAAGAGAGCAGTTTTTGTTACTCTAAACAAAAAAGATGGAAACTTAAGGGGTTGTATAGGCTCACTGATTGCTCATAGAACACTATTAGATGATATTATCTCAAATGCAAAATCAGCATCTTTTAGTGACCCACGTTTTCCACCTCTAAAAAAAGAAGAGTTAAAAGATATAACAGTAGAGGTCTCTCTACTATCACCTTATAAGAGATTAGAATATAAAGATATAGATGATTTAAAGAGTAAAATTAGACCAAAAATTGATGGAGTTATACTAAAACTTGGAACTCATCAAGCCACTTTTTTACCACAAGTTTGGGAAGATATTCCAGATTTTAACTCATTTTTTGCTCATTTATGTCAAAAAGCAGGAGTTAGCCCTTATGGTTGTTTAGAGAAACACCCTGATATTTTTATATATCAAGTAGATAAGATAGAAGAGAGAAATAGTAGAAGAATGAATGTATCAGGAGCATTCTATCCTGATAGTTGCAAGAGTATAGAGAGTTATATAGAAAAATTTAATAGTCCAAAAACATATACAAAAGCCAAATTCAAACCAAAAGCAATAGTTGTACCACATGCAGGATATATATATAGTGGATATATAGCAAATTTAGTATATAAGCAGATAGATAAAAATCAATTTAAGAGAGTTGTTGTTATTGGATCTAGTCACCACTTCTACTATAGAGGGGCAAGTGTAGGATTATATAATAATTTTAATACTCCATGTGGAGAGATTCCAATAGACAAGGAATATAGTAAAAAACTTGTTGAAAAATATAAAATATTAACCTATATTGATAATATGCACCATGAACACTCAACAGAGGTTCAAATGCCATTTATAAAACACTATTTTAAAGATATAAAAGTAGTAGAGATAGTTTATGGAGATATAGATTATAGAGATTTAGTTCCAATAGTAAAAGATATTTTAGAAGATAAGGATTCACTACTTGTAGTAAGTACAGACTTAAGCCATTTCTATAGTTTAGAAAAAGCAAAAAAAATAGATTTAAATTGCTTAAATGGTGTGGAGTCTCTTAATATTAATCTTCTAAATAAGTGTGAAGCGTGTGGACTTTTAGGTTTAAAGGCTTTAGTATCTGTTGCTAAAAAGAGTCAAATTATAGATTATGGGACAAGTTATAATGCAAGTGGAGATAGTAAAAGTGTAGTTGGATATATGTCAGCAATATTTCAATAAGCTAAGTACTTATTAAAAATAAATAATATTTTAACTATAATACTACTATGAAACAAGAAAAACATATTAAACGTGGAATTTACAGACACTACAAAGGTAATCTATATGATGTTCTCTCAACAGGGCGACACTCTGAGACAGAGGAGTGGATGGTTATTTATAAAACACTCTATGGT
>WFYP01000171.1 GCA_015490055.1 Nitratifractor sp. | reverse complement strand
ATCATTAATTTAAATTCCCAAATAAATTGGGGGTTTATAAGATATTCATAAAAATTAATAAGATACAATCTATTTATGAAAAGACTACTATTTATCTCAATAATCCCATTTACTCTTTACTCTATAGAACTTAAAATTGCTGCATATAATGTTGAGAATCTCTTTGACAATATCAAAAATGGTACCGAATATGAAGAGTATATTCCTAATAAGCATAATTGGACTAATGCTATGGTTCAAAAGAAGATAGAGCATACAACAAGAGTAATTTGTGATTTAAATGCTGATGTAATAGGATTAGAAGAGATAGAAAATAGTAATGCATTAAAGCTTTTACAAGAGCATTTAAATAGAGTAGGGTGCAGATATAGATATAGCGCAATTACTCATAAAAGTGGTTCAGCTATACAAGTAGCACTGCTCTCTAAAGTTAAAATATCAAAAAGCAAAGATATAAGAGTTAGCTATAGTAGTAGCGATAGAGATATATTAGAAGTTACACTAAAAACTAAGCCTAAATTAACAATTTTTGTAAACCATTGGCGTTCTAAAAGAGCACCCGAGAGTGCAAGATTAAAGTATGCAAAAGCTTTAGTTAAAGAGATAAAAAAGATGTCTAAAAATTCTGAATATATAATTTTAGGTGATTTTAATAGTGATTATAATGAGTGTAATCATATGTTAAAAAAAGATAATAATACTAATGGCATATGCGGCATAGATACTATATTGCATACATATAACAATAAAAGATTTATAAAACTTAGAGATAGAGATATTAACGCCACATTTTATAATTACAATTTATGGAGTGATTTACCTGCACATGAGAGATGGAGCCACGATTTTTATGGTCAAAAAGGTTCGATTGATTCTATTATTATTCCTCCGACTCTGCTTGATAAAAGTGGGTGGTTTTATGAGATGGGTAGTTTTAAAGTTTTTAAAAAGAGATACCTATTTAAAAAAAATAAAAGAAATTCTATATACAGATGGGTCTATAAAAACTCTAAGCATATGGGGAAAGGCTACTCAGACCACTTGCCAATTTATGCAATATTTGCTAACTCTACAAAAAAAGAGTTAAAACACGAAAGTTTACTAGATAAATTTTGGAAACTTATTTTACCACATAAAGAAGATGATAGCAAAAAAGTAATTCCTACTACTTTAAAAGAATTAACTATAAATCAATTATCAAAGTGGAAATATCTTAAAAATGCAGTTATTTTAAAAGATGCTTGTGTAATTTATAAACGAGGTGATTTTGGAGTTATTAAAAGCTCACCTGACTCTAAGGCAATAACTCTATATAAAAGTGCTGATGGATTAGAAGAGGGTAGATGCTATGATTTTAAAGTTTATAAAAAGAAAAGGTATTATGGCTTAGATGAGATAACAGATTTAGATATAGTAAAGAAAAAAAATAAAATAGATATAGAAAAGTTTATACCTAAATTTAATAATGCATTAATGGCTAAAAAAGTAGATAATATTGGAAATATTGTTAAAGATATTGAAGGAGTCTATAGAGATAAATATATTAATGTGAACAATCGTAGCTATAATTTATATGTAAAGCAAAAACGAAAAGGTCTTTTGAAAAAGAATAGCCACTTATACATAAAAAAAGCTCAAATTGGGTATTATAAGGGCGAAAAAGAGTTAATTGTTTATTCTTTAGACGATATATCAAAGGAGAATTAATGGAGTATTATAGTTGGATATTGGCGTTTCATGTTATGAGTTTTATCAGTTGGATGGCAATGCTATTTTATCAGCCAAGACTTTATGTTTATCATAGTGAAAATGCAGATAACAAAGGTTTTGTAGAAGTTGTAGAGATACAAGAGTATAAACTTATTAAATATATTGGTACACCTGCAATGTGGGCTACAATTATTAGTGGTAGTACAATGTTATATTTAAATAGTGGACTTTTACATAGTGGCGGATGGATTCACGCGAAAATATTATTTGTAATTTTATTAATTGCTTACCATTTCTCTTTAGAGATGCATAGAAAGAAGTTACTGCAAAACCCGCACTATAAACCTGGTAAATTTTATCGCTTCTACAATGAAGTACCAACTCTACTTATGATTGGTATTGTTATTTTTGTAGTTGTTAAACCATTTTAATAGATTACTTTATGTAGATACAACCCCTGTGGTTGGGCTAGGGTGGTAAAGTGTTTTTTGCTACACTCTAACTGCTCTTTTAGCTTTATTAGGTTTAGTTTTCCACTCTCTACTTTTAAAGCACCCTCTACCATCATTCTGACTTGTGAGCGTAGATATCCTGTTGAAAAAAAGTATATTGCGTAGTAATTTTTTACTTTTTTTAGCTTTACTTTGTAAACTTCTCTAATATCGCTAGTTGTTGGGCTTCCCTCTTTTTTGAAGTTTTTGAAATTGTGTTTGCCTATATAAAGTTCTAATGCTTCTAGTAATTTTTTTTGCTCCTTAATTTTATAAAAAGATACAAACTCTTGCTCAAATACAGATGGCTTAGTGGTCTTTATAAGGTAGCGATACACTCTAACTTTAGCACTATACTGCGAATGAAAATCGCTATCAACTTCTACTATATACTTAAATTTTATATCTTTTAGTTTTTGATTTAATCTCTCTTTTAACTCTTTTAAGCTTTTTTGTTGCCAAAATGAGGGTAGTTCAAAGTCTATAACTTGCCCTGTAGCATGAACACCCCTGTCTGTTCTGCCACTTCCTCTAATTTTACTTTTAATACCTAAGCTTTGTAGAGCTTTTTCTATAGTCTCTACAACTGTTTGGCTAGTTTTACTTTGGCGCTGAAAACCGTAAAACTTATTACCATTATAAGATATTGTAGCCTTTATGCGCACTCTTAATACCTTTTAGATAGTTTTTTTCTAAAGAGTAATATAGATATAACTACCCAAATAATCATTATGAAAACTGTTACATAAATACTAGCTTTCTCTTTAGCCAATATAGCAGGAATATATACAAGTAGTGTACTTAATAAAATATAAATAGAAGCACGGTTTTTTTGGTACCTTGGGTTATAAATTCCAAATGTAATTAATAGAGGTAGTATCAATATTGGGCTAAGTGATATAAGTAAAAAGTAGTAAAATTTTTTTAAATATTTTTTCCAAAATGATTTGGGTTTTAATATTTTATGGCTGTAGTATCTTTTATTATTATATAGTTTTAAATTACTAAAATCTATAATTTGAAAGTTTTTATCTTTATATCTATAAAGAGAACCATTATTTAAATTTAAATAACTATTTTGACTTTTATTGTGCTCAATCGAACCACTCTTTGATAGCATTATTTGCATATAGCCATCTTTATCTTCACTAAACATTGTTACATTTTTAAATTTGTTATTTTTATTTGATTCTATAAAAATGTGTTGTTTCCCAAAACTTTGGCTAAGTTTTTTAGGTAAGATTCTTAGCTTTGCATCATAAATTTTTTTACTTTTGAAGTTATCCATATATTGGTCTGCATATGGTAGTATATATAGCGTTAATGTTAATAAAAATATAGAAAAAAGAGTTGCTAACGGTAGCATATATCTGTATAATTTACTAGGTGAATAAGCTAATGAAAATATAGCTATAGCTTCATTCTCTTCTGAAAGTTTAGCAAAAGTATTGATTGTAGCACCTATAAAGGTTAAGGGAATACTTGCAAAAAAGATGTGTGGCAGGACATATGTAAATATAGTAAAAAAGTCCAACAAATCTAAATTTACTTTTGAGGAGAGATTAGATATTTTAATTAAATAAGTAAGAGAAATTATTATAAAAAAAGGAACAAATAGTGTTAAAAAACTTTTAACAAAATTTGTTAATATAAACTCTTTTAATTTAGCCATACATTAATGCCTCTAGCATTCTTAAAAGGAACTCTTGATTTAAGTATGTAATTAGGGTTGCTAATGCTAAAAATGGAACAAATGGTACTTTTGTATCTTTTGCTAAAAGAGATGGAACTATTGCTAATATAGCTGCTATAAACATAGCTATAAAAAATAGTGGAAAGCCTAAAAGAGCTGCCATAGTTGCTGCTACAATAATATCTGCTTCGCCTAAAGCCTCTTTTTTTGCTAATTTACTTACTATAAAACCTAATAAATATAATGCACCTCCTGCATACAGAGCATTTAGTATAGCATGAAAGAAATCTGGCTGGATTAGTGCAAAAATAAGAGCAGCAATATTTAAGTTATCAGGAACAGCATAATATTTAAAGTCTATCATAGTTAAGGCTAAAAGCATACTAAAGCTAAGCATAACAAATGGCAAGTACCAAACTAAGCCAATTTTAGCAAATATAGCTAGCCATATTAAGCCATTTATAAACTCAACAACTGGATATTGTGCAGAAATTTTCTCTTTACAAAATGCACACTTGCCACCAAGTGCTAACCACGATATGAGTGGAATATTGTGATACCACTTTAACTTATGACCACAACTTGTACATTGTGATGGTGGAAAGTTTATACTCATCTCGTTTGGTATTCTATAAATTAATACATTTAAAAAAGAACCTACTGATATACCGAATAAAAAAACAAAAACTGCTATTAAAATATTATATGCCTCCAAATTTTCTCTCCCTATTTTTAAAATTATCTATAATTGTGTCTAATTCATTAGGCGAGAAATCTGGCCAGAGTGTATCTGTAAAGAAAAATTCACTATATGCAACTTGCCAAAGTAAAAAGTTAGACAGTCTATGTTCTCCACTTGTACGAATTAATAAATCTATACTATATGGTAAATCTAATGCATTTGTTAAAGTGTCTGTTGTTACCTCTATATTCTCTTTTACTAAACTATTAACTGCTCTTACTATTTCATCTTGAGAGCCATAATTTAGTGCGATGTATTGCTTTAAATTTGTATTATTTTTAGTTTTTTCTTTTAAGTTATCAATAACTTTTCTTAAGCCTTTAGAGAATGGCTCTAAATCTCCGATTGTTTCAAACTTAACTCCATATTTCATATAGGTTGGCTCTTCGTTTTTTAAGTATCGCTCTAATAGTTTCATTAAAAAGTTTACCTCTAATTTTGGGCGTTTCCAATTTTCGGTACTAAAGGCGTAAAGAGTTAATGTTTTAATCTCTTCTATTTTGGAGCAGTGTATTGTAATATCTCTAACTGTCTCAACACCCTTTTCGTGCCCTTTTGTTCTATTCCAGCCTCTTTTTTTTGCCCATCTTCCGTTGCCATCCATTATTATGGCTAAATGCTCTAACTTATTCACTATCTAACTCTTTTGCTAAATTTAGCAGCTTTAGTGATATATTTATTTTACTATCTAACTCTAATTTCTGCTCTTTATTTTTTGTAATAAAGATAACTTCGTTTTTGTCACTTCCAAAGTTGTTCTCTTTGCCTAAAATATTTAGTGCTATTGCATCTAAAGCTTTACTCTCTAAAGCTCTTTTTGCATTCTCTACTGCTTTAGCTTCATCTTTTTCAGCTTTAAAGCCAATAGTTACTATGCCATCTTTATTTAAGCTTTTTAAAATGTCATCTGTCTGTTTTAGCTCTAGTGCCCACTCTTCACCTAACATATCTTTTTTTAACTTGCCATCTTGTGGAAATTTTGGAGTGTAATCTGCCACAGCTGCTGCCATAAATAGGTATGGTTTTTTAGATATTACACCTATTGCATCTGGGTTGTTTAGGCTGGCTTTGCTAACTTTTCCTTTTTTGGCTACTCGAATACAATCTACTAAATACTCTTGCATCTCTTTAGCACTTTGTACCTCTAGGGTATAAACCTCAGCTGGTAATTCACTGCTTGGTTTTGATGTTACTAAGCATACATCTGCCCCTTTTAAATACAGTGCCAGTGCTAAGGCATTTGCCATTTTACCACTAGAGTGGTTGCCAATATAGCGTACCTCATCTATTGGCTCGATTGTTCCGCCACCACTTACTACTACTTTTCTATCGCTCCAGAAACTATCTTTTAAGATAGCTTTAGCAGTTGCGTAGTATATCTCTAGCGGTTCAGCTAGTGCACCGTTGCCTTCAGTTCCACACGCTAGTAGTTTCTCTTGTGGTTGTACTATTGCTACATCATTTACTGCAAGCATCTTTAAAGAGCCTTGAGTGTAGTGGCTATTTAGCATTTGTGTATTTGCTGCTGGGGCTATTACCAAGTGTTTATCATAAGCTAATGCAGAACTTAGCAAAATGTTATCGGTTATACCTTTTGATAGTTTGTTAATTGTATTAGCAGTTGCAGGAGCAATTACAAATGAATCGGCACTTTGAATTAAATCTATATGGTTTAAATTGCTGCTCCAATCTTCGCTAGACTCTGTTAAAACTTTCTGCCTAGTTATTGCTTCGAAAGTTAGAGGTGTTATAAACTTTTGAGCAGATTCGCTCATAACTACATTTACAGTTGCACCACTCTTTACAAATAGTCTAACCAACTCGCAAGCTTTATATATTGCTATTGAGCCTGTTACACCTACTATTACTCTTTTACCACTTAAATCTACTAACATTTATACTACTTTTTAAAAAATTTACTAAAGAAAGAGTTTACTACTTTTTGCTTAACTCTTGATATTGCTAAAGCATCGCTTGGTACATCGTCTGTTACTGTTGTGCCAGATGCTACCATTGTATTATCTTCTAGCGTTACTGGTGCTACAAGTTGGCTATCGCTTCCTACAAATACATTTTTACCAATTTTGGTTTTGTATTTTGCCTTGCCATCATAGTTGCAAGTAATTACACCAGCACCTATATTTGAGCCTTCATCTATTTCACTATCGCCAAGGTAGCTTAAGTGTCCTGCTTTTACGCCATTTAGTTTAGACTTTTTAACCTCTACGAAGTTTCCTATGTGCGTGCCTATAATTTCAGATTTTGGTCTAATGTGTGCCATTGGACCTACATCGCTATCTTTTAAAATAGAGTCTTCTACTACACTATATGCTTTTATGTGCGAATTTTCTATCTCGCAAGCTCCCTCTATTGTTGCACCGTTTTCTAATATACATTCGCCAATAAATTTAGCACGACTATCTATATATATACTAGCAGGGTTTCGCATAATAACACCGCTTAGCATTAACTCTTTTTTTATTCTATCTTGCATAAACTCTTCGGCATTTGCTAAATCTACTTTAGAGTTAACGCCCATAAATTCATCTTCGTTTACTACTATTGGCTCTATATTCAAGCCTTTCTCTACTGCCATTTTTACAATGTCTGTTAAGTAGTACTCCTTTTGGGCATTGTTGTTATCGATTTTTGGAATAAACTCTTCTAGTACAGCTCTATCGACACAGTAAACACCAGCATTTACGCTTTTTATCTTTTTTTGCTCATTGGTGCAATCTTTCTCTTCTACTATCTCTTTTGCTAATCCATCCTCTATTACAACTCTACCATATCCACTTGGGTTATCTAACTCTAAAATTGTCATAGCTATTGGGGCAGTTGATTGTGCTAGCTTCTCTAGTGATGCAGTAGTAACAAGAGGCATATCGCCATTTAATATTAATACTCTATCTCCACTAACTTCTACACCTTTAAGTGCACCACCTGTTCCTGGAAAGTTTGCTATATCTTGCTTGTGTATATTTATATTTTGATAATTGTTCTCTATACTCTCTTTTACTAAATCGAATTGGTGGCTTAATACTACTGTAATATCATCACTTAACTTTTTTGACTCATCTAAAATATGAAACAGCATAGGTTTGCCAGAAATTTTATGCAACACTTTTGGTGTATTAGACTTCATTCTTGTCCCTTTTCCAGCTGCTAAAACTACAACAGATACAGACATTAATAATCCTTTGGGTAAAATACTAACGATATTATAGCGAGATAAGGTAAATATATTGGAATGTAAACATTTTGGCAAGTGCGGTTCTTGCAATTTTTATGATAACTCTTATGAAGATGCATTAGAGATTAAAGCAAAAGAGGTTAGCGAACTTTTAAAAGAGTTTTATAACGATAAGTTGGAAGTTTTTAAATCAATCGATGCAGGGCATAGAGCTAGGGCAGAGTTTAAGATATGGCATGTGGGCGATAGTTGCCACTACGCTATGACTAATATAGATAAAAATGGTATAGAGTTACTAAGTGAGTGTCCAAAAGTTATTGAGGCAATTAGCAAGGTTCAATACCAACTGCTAGAAGCAATTAATGCAAGCGAAGTTTTAAAAAATAAGCTATTTAGTATAGAGTTTTTAGGCACTAAAAGCGGTGAGTTGTTAGTTACTATGATATACCACAGAAAACTAGAGCAAGAGTGGCAAGAAGAGGCTCAAGAGTTAGAGAAGAAGTTTAATATTAGCATAATAGGCAGAAGCCGAAAACAAAAGCTTGTACTATCTAAAGAGTATGTAACCGAGTGTTTGAATGTAGGGGGTGAAGAGTTTAGCTACCGCTACTACGAAGGTGGCTTTACACAACCAAACCCATTTGTAAACGAAAAGATGATAAGCTGGGTAATAGATAGAGTACAAAACAGTGGTGGCGATTTGCTAGAGGCATATTGTGGGCTTGGTAACTTTACTATACCTTTAAGTCGCCATTTTAACAAAGTTCTAGCAACAGAAATTAGTAAAAACTCTATAAAGGCAGCAAAAGAGAATTGTGCTTTAAATGGTGTAGATAATATAGAGTTTATCCGTTTAAATGCAGAAGAGACAGCACAGGCGATAGCAAAGAGCAGAGAGTTTAGAAGATTAAAAGATGTTAATTTAGATATATATAACTTTAGTACTATCTTAGTAGATCCGCCAAGAGCTGGGCTAGATGAAGCAAGCAGAAATTTAGCTAAGAGTTTTGATAATATTGTTTATATCTCTTGCAACCCTGAGACTCTAGCTAGAGATTTAAAAGAGTTGTGCAAAACTCATAAAGTAGTAAAGGGAGCGGTTTTTGACCAATTCCCATATACACACCATATAGAAAGCGGGGTTTACCTTGAGCGAATTTAAATATATTTGGCCACTTCGTCATAGTAACAGTTTTGTCTTTAATCCAAGCCCTAGAGATTTTAGTGTAGAAGAGGTTCCTTTGTATGAATTTAGTGGCGATGGCGAGCATTTGGTGGCAAAGATTCGCAAGAAAAACTTAACAACTTGGCAAATGCTAGATATTTTAAGCAATACTCTAGGCGTACCAAAACGAGAATTTGGCTACGCGGGGCTTAAAGATAAGCATGCAATTACCATGCAGTATATCTCGATGCCAAAGCGAGTAGAGCAAGAGTTAGATAAATTAGAGCACCCAGAGATAAAAGTATTAGAGAAACACTACCATAATAACAAAATAAGAGTAGGGCACTTAAAAGGTAACAAGTTTTGGTTAAGATTTAAAAAAGTACATGATACGCAAAAAACCAAAATAGAGAGTGTTTTAAAGTGGATAGAGCAAAACGGTATGCCAAATTACTTTGGTGTGCAACGCTTTGGAATTAGTGGCGATAACTACTTAGAGGGCGAAGCATTAGTAGAGGGTAAGTTAAAAATTAGAGATAGAAAGAAGCGAGAGTTTTTAATTAGTGCTTACCAGAGCTATCTCTTTAATAGTTGGCTAGCTAAGAGAGTAGAGTTGTCGTTATTGCTAGAAGAGTTTAAAGAGCACGAGGTCGAGCAGATTTTGAAATTAGAAAAGGGTAGCCTAAAAGGTATAAAAGAGCAGAAAAATTGGTTTAAGCTATTAGATGGCGACCTATTTATGCACTATCCATTTGGTAGAGTATTTTACGAAGAGTTAGAAGTTGCAAGTAAAAGATTTTTAGAAAAAGATATTTCACCAACTGGTTTAATTGCTGGTAAAAAGGCAAAATTGGCTCAAAACCTTGCAGAGCATTTTGAAAAAGAGTATAATGACACTAATATTAAAGAGAGTGGTTCAAGACGCTATGCTTGGATATTTCCAGAAATTAATACTAAAAAATATATACCAGAAAATGCACATTATGAACTGAGTTTTTATCTACCTAAGGGGTGTTATGCAACTGGTGTTGTAGATTTTTTGAAAGGAACTGTAATTGAAGCAAAAAGCTAAAAGCTTAAAGCAAAAAGCCTATTTTTTAGTTTATATTTATAATAAAAAGCGAAGCTACTTTATTAGCTTTAAGCTTAACGCTTTAAGCTTTTTGCTTCTCCAGAGGAGAACCTTTGAGTGAAAATTTAGACGATTTAATAATATGTAGCCACTGTGAAACTATACATAAAAAGGTAGAGTTGCCAGAAAAAAAAGTAGCAAAGTGTAGCGTATGTGGTAAAAAGTTATACTCTAATGTAGAAGATACCTTTAAAAAAGCTATTGCATACTCTATAACAGCACTTATACTATTTACTATAGCGTCTATGTTTCCTATTATTAAAGTATATATAGCAGGTCAAGAGAGTGACTTAACTATTCCTGGTATGTTAATTACACTATTTAACGAAGGTTTTTATGTAGTAGGCTCTATTGTTTTTGTTGTTATTGTAATTGCTCCTTTAATAGTTATATTATCATATATAGCATTAGCGATTTTAACATATTTTAAAATATTTAGAGGTTTTGCTAAACATATAGTTTCGTTTTTAATAACTAGTAGAAGTTGGGCGATGGTTGATATTTTTTTAATAAGTATATTGGTTGCACTTGTTAAGTTATTTGGATATGCACAGATAAATTTTGGTGTATCATCGATTGCATTAATTTTGTTTGTAATTGTAGATACCTTTGTTCTTAAAAATATACTACCAGTTGAGCTATGGACATACTTTAATAGGGCGTATGATGAAAAGTAATAAAGATAAATATATTAGATGCCCATATTGCGAAAGTGTAAATGTAGATAATGGAGGTGTTGTATATTGTAGAACTTGCAAAAATAGAATTAGTGGTAATAAAGAGATAAATTTACGCAACGCTTGGGCAATGTTAATAACTGCTATGATATTTTATGTAATTGCAAACATCTATCCAATACTAGTAATATCTAAATTTGGAGTAACAAGTTCTAATACAATTATTGGCGGTGCTATCGCTTTATGGGAAGAGGGTTCTTACCCTATCTCTATTATTATTTTTGTTGCATCTGTTTTTGTACCTTTGCTGAAGTTTATTTTGATATTATATATTCTTACAAACTATAAAAAACCTCAAAAGGGTAGTAGAAGGGTTGATCAAGCAATGTTATACCATATAACAGAGGTAATAGGTCCTTGGTCAATGGTCGATGTATTTGTAGTAGCTATTTTAGCAGGTGTTGTACATATGAGTAGCGTAAAAATAACAGCAGGCATTGGAGCAACAGCATTTGTTTTAATGGTATTTTTTACTATGCTTTCTGCAATGTCTATAGATATAAGATTAATGAGAGAGGATAACGATGGAGATTAAAGAGCCTAAAATAGAGAATAAAAGTGCTTTTACATTTTTTACATCTATCTGGATTGTTCCATTTATTGCACTAATTATTGGAGGGTGGCTTGTATATGAGCACTTTAGTAAATTAGGTCCAGAGATACAAATAGAGTTTAAAAATAGTGGTGGTCTCGCAGCTGGGCAGAGTGTGGTAAAGTTTCGCGATGTACCAGTTGGTAAAATTACAAAAATAGAGATAAACAATAAAAAAGATGGTGTAATTGTTTATGCAAGAATGAATAAAGATGCAGAAATTTTTTTAAATGAAACAACAAAGTTTTGGATAGTTAAACCAGAAGTTGATTATTCTGGAGTAAAAGGTTTAGATACTCTTTTGAGCGGTTCGTATATTAATATGTATGCTCAAAAAGGTACTAAACTTGTAACAAAATTTAAGGGTTTAAATAGTTCGTATATAGATTTAAATAATGGAAGCTATTATGCAATAGAGGCTAATTTTCCAGTTAAAGTTAAAAAAGCTACTCCAATTTACTATAAGGGTGTAAAAATTGGAGAGGTAAATACTGTTTCGTTAGATACTCGTACTAAAAAAATTGTTATAGTTGTTAGAATTTATAAAAAATATGAAAATTTAGTCAATAGTTCTACTAAATTTTGGATACAGAGTTTATTAGATTTAAAACTTAGTGATAATAGATTAGAAGTAAATATGGCACCTTTACCTATATTATTACTTGGTGGTATTTCTTTAGATACAAAATTTGATAAAAAGTACGATAGAGCTTATACTAAAATCTTTAGTTTATATAAAAGTGAATCTGAAGCTAAAAAAAGAAAAATAGGTTTTGCTAAAAAAGAGTTTAAAAAATTTATCTTTAATTTTAAAGGTGATGTATCGTCTTTAGATAAAGGAACATCTATTAAATATAAAGGTTTTGAAATTGGAAAAATTGATAAATTAAAGATAATATATAATAAAAATTATAAAGGTTTCGAAGCAAAATGTGTAGGTAAAATAGACATTTCTGACTTTAGCACAAGTTCGAATGATGCATATAAAAATTTTAAAGAGTTGTTAAAAAATGGGTTAATTGCTAAATTATCTAAGCCAAATCCTCTATTTAATAAATCAAATGTAGTATTAGAAGAGGATAATAAAAGTATTAGTAAAATTAATAT
>WFYP01000170.1 GCA_015490055.1 Nitratifractor sp. | reverse complement strand
GTAGTACATATTATGCAGAATATACACAGGTAAAAGAGAGTAAATAAGTTTTGTTAAACTTTATAGAAGATAGCTATAATGGCATAACTATAGACAGAGAGTCTATTATTTCAAGTAAGTTTATAGAGGATTTAAAAGAGTTAGTAGAATTTGCAAAAGATGATGGCAAGAATTTAATATGGCTTACATTAAACTCTAAAGATGGAATTAAAATTGCTAATGCATTAAATTTAGGTTTTAAATTTCATAACTGCAGCGAAAATGAACTTGTATTAGTTTTAAAACTTCGAGATGTGTATGTTCCATTTATGCCAACTCATACAGCCGGCGTTGGTGCTGTAGTTATTGCTAATAATAAACTTTTAATGGTGCAAGAGAAGATAAAGTCTCATCGCTCTATATATAAAATACCTGGTGGAATGGTAGATTTAGGCTCTTCTTTAGAAGATTCGGTTATTAGAGAAGTTTATGAAGAGACTGGTATAAAAACCGAGTTAGAGAAGATGGTAGCATTAGTAAATGACCACCCATACCGCTTTAATAAAGCCAATACTTACTATGTATTTAAGTTAAAAGCCCTAAATTTTGATATCAATATAATAGATACCGATGAAATTGCTTTAGCCCTTTGGTACGATTTAAATGAATTCTTTGCCAACGAAAAAATAGGTGATTTTCAAAAGAGGATAGTACAAAGTGCATTAAGCAATAGTGGCTTTAAAAAGCTAGATGGAAGTAGTTACTTTAACGGTAAAGATTTTGTTGAGTTATATCTTTAACTCTCTAGCCTTTGCATTAAATATATAAACACTAAGCAACACAACAAAGCTAATAAGTAGCATAATTGCACTGTAAATATGGGCATTTTTGTAATCCATTGTCTCTACCATTTCATAAATTGCTACAGAGGCTACTTTTGTCTGCCCAGGAATTGAGCCACCAACCATTAGAACCACGCCAAACTCGCCAACTGTATGGGCAAATGTTACCACAAGTGCAGTTAAAAGCGATGGCTTTATATTTGGCAGGGCAACTCTTAAAAGTGTGGTTAGTCTGCTTTTACCACTAATATACGATGCTTCTAGCATTCTTTTGTTTAAACCTTCGAAGCCACTCTGCATTGGCTGCAACATAAATGGAAAAGAGTAAAAACAACTAGCTATTACTAAACCGGCAAAGCTAAAAGCTAGCTCTATATTAAAATGCTCACTAAAAAAATGACCTATAGGAGAGTTATTAGATAAGCTAATTAATATATAAAAACCAAGAACAGATGGAGGTAAAACAATAGGTAGCGATGTTAAAGCTTCTATATATGGTTTAAATTTTGTTTTTGTTTGCGAAAGCCACCAAGATAGAGGTAGAGCTAAAGTAAAAAGAATAATAGTAGTAATAGTTGCTAATTTAAAAGACAGAATAAATGGTTCAAAATTTATACTATTTATAGTGTCTATCATTGATAAATATATCCATATTTTCTAAATATAATTTTAGCTCTATCGCTTAATAAGTAGTTATAAAAAGCTTTAGCTTCAGCATTGTCTTTCGCTCTTTTAATTAGTACAATACCTTGCTTTGTCGGAGTATATAGATTTAATGGTACATCTATCCAGTTTTTGCCTTTTTTATATTGGCTTAATTTATCTGATAATAGTGTTGATTTTGCGACAAAGCCAATATCTGCTGCGGTTAATGTATAAGTTAATGTCTGCCCAATAGATTGCCCATATATAAACTTTGACTCTGCTTTATCGTAAAGTTTAGCATTTTTTAGAGCTTGCCTAGTAGCAACACCATAAGGTGCAGTTTTTGGGTTTGCTACAGCTACTCTTTTAATATTGCTATCTAAAATAACACTTAAACCTTTGCTTACATTTACATCATTTCGCTTAGTAAATAGAGCCAAAGAGCCGTTAGCATAAACCTTTGGCTTATCAACTGCCAAACCTTTAGAGTATAAAGCTTCAGGGTAGCCCATATCTGCCGACATAAATATATCATAAGGAGCATTTTGCATAATTTGAGCTGTCAATTTACCACTACTACCTATATTTATTTCTATTTTAATATTTGAATTTTGCTTATTAAAATCTTTTATTAAAGCTTTAATAGCATAGCTAACATTAGCAGCAACCGCAACTTTTATTGTACCAGCAAAACTAAATATACTAAGTATAAAAAATAGTAAAAATTTCATTTTATAATCCAATGCTTTTTAGGAAAGTATATCACCATAAACTTTAAAAATAGCTATTAAGTGAAGTTACGCACTATATGTAATATTTAACAAATTTAAAAGAAGAGGAGACTTGAGTTTAAAAATTTTTTAACGCATGTTAAAATTGATCTCATAGGTAAATATCTTTATGAATTTTTTATAAGTTTATTGTATAATTAACTGAAATTACGCACTATATACAATATTTAACGCATGTTAGCTTTTATTAAAATTATTCACATTAAACATCCTATTATGCTATTAAATATTATATATAGTGCGTAACTTCAGTTATTAAGAGAGTAACATCAATAATTTTATAAGGTATATTTAAATGCTTGTTAAACAATTTACTATTAAAGCATTTGAGATAAATGTAGAAAATGAAGAGGAATTTTTAGATTTTTTCACTAAAAACAGAGAGATTATACAAAAATACTTTTTAATACTAAATGGCAAAGTAACAGAAAATATCAAAGCAATTT
>WFYP01000169.1 GCA_015490055.1 Nitratifractor sp. | reverse complement strand
TAAGATATGTGTATTAAAGTAGTTATGCCATATCATATGTCTGCTCAAACCTTGAGCCTCAGCATGAAGCTGTAATTATACTTTATAAAAGTTAAATTAATACTTTAATTTACGCTTGTCGCCATCTTTTATAATATCGTCTAATTTATCTAAATACTCTAAATAGGCAATACAGTATTTTCTGCTTAAGTCTGTATGCTCTCTTAGTTTTTTAATGTCTATAAAGCTGTGCTTCTTAATAATATTTTTCATTAAATTAACTATTTTAACAATAACTTGCTCATCTATATAGATATTGTGGGCTATTTTTACTACCTTTTTTCTTTTTGCTAATTTGTTTAAAATCGAGTTTCCCTCTTTGGTATCTATATCTAACTGGCTATATATATTGTGTGGTGCTAGTGGAGAGTAGTTACCATCTTTTATAATGCTATAAATTTTATCTTCTAACTCTAGCTCGACACTACTTAACTCTACATCTGCTTTGTAGAAGAGCCCTTTGTTAAATTGCAAATAATCTTCTTTGATTAATCTATTTAAAACCTCAGAAACTATTGCACTACTTGCCCATTTTATACGATTGTTAATGCTATTTGGCGAGAGTAAGGCGTTTGGGTTATTTTCGTATATCGATTTAATAATTGTATAGAGCTCTTCTAAAGTCTCTTTTGGGTAGAGTACTAACTCTTTTTCGTCTATAAAAATATCTCTGCATCTTTGTGCAATTTTTAAAGCCTCTTGGTGGTTTATGCCAAATCGCTGATAGCTAGAGACCAAACCAAAGCCTCTTTTATGGTTTTTGCTTAAAAGCTCAAATGCTTTTACAAAATCTTTCTCTTCAAGATATTTTAAAATTTCTACTTTGTCTCTTTTACGAATTGGGTCAAATATTGGAGCTAAAATTCTGCCACCAAGCACAACTCTTCCAGAGTTTAAAACTATATAACTATCTTCAAATTTAGTAAATATCTTTTGCTCAAATTTTATATGTGCAAAAGGGCTTTGTGGGTAGTAGTAGATTTTGCCATTTAATCTTTTTGCCCCAGATATAAACATAACTTCGCTACCATGCTTAGGTGGAGTAGAGCTTAAATTTTCTACCAAAATATCTACACTGTTAAAGCCTCTAAAATAGCCCTTAGAGCACAGCAAATAGCCTTTTTGTAACTGCTTGTGGTTAATGTCTAAATTTAGTGCTACCCTCTGATTAGCGTGTGCAACGCTATGCTCTTTAGAGTGGATTTGTATAGCTTTAATGGTTGTTGTTTTGTTTAGCTCAGCAATATTTAGCCTGTCTCCAACTTTAACTTCACCATTTAGCACTGTTCCTGTGGTAATTGTTCCAACACCTTTTGGGCTAAAGACTCTATCTATATAGTATCTAAAAAATGGCTCTTTAGTTGGCTCTTTTGCGGGCAAAGAAAATAGCACATCTTTTAAAGTGTTAATAGATTTTTCATCGTAAATTGATGTTGGAATAATTTTATACTCAAAGTTTGGATACTCTTTAAAGAACTCTTCTATCTCTTCTCTCTTTTTATTTAGCATATTGCTATCTGCTAAATCGCTTTTATTTAGGGCTACAACTATCTGTTTTAAGCCCACAATATTTAGCACTTTTATATGCTCTATGGTTTGTGGCATTATGCCATCATTAGCTGCTATTATAATAAGTGCAGCATCGAAACTAAACGCACCACTTACCATATTTTTAACAAGCCTCTCGTGTCCTGGCACATCTATAAAAGATATATTTTTACTACCTCTTTGCATATTACAGTAGCTTAAATCTATTGTAATGCCTCGCTCTTTCTCTTCTTTGGTCTCATCGCCAAAGTAGCCCGTAAGTGCCTCTATAAGTGAGGTTTTGCCATGGTCTATATGTCCAGCAGTTCCAATAATCATAGCATATTTACCGTCTCTATAATTTGTTTAAAATCTTTCTCTCTGAGTGAACGCATATCTAAAATAAAATGCTCATCTTCTATTCTGCCTATAATGCCATTGGCTCTAAAGTGGCTCTCTAAAGCTATGGCACCGCCACTAAGTGCTATAATAATTGTAGGAATTTTCCTATTTGGCATTGTGCCACCACCTACATATGTTTTTCTCTCTTTAATTTCATAATCTATTTTAAAATTTTTAGCTAAATAGTTGGCTCTTTTCTCTAACTCTTCAACTGTTGCATTTAGCATAGAAATAGTCGGTATTGCTTCGTATTTTTTTAATTTATAGGCAAGTATAGTCTGCTCTAGTAGGGCTAGAGTTACTTTATCTACTCTAAACATTCTTAATAGTTGGTTCTTTTTAAGTTTAGCAATTAACTCTTTTTTACCTAGTATAATACCGGCTTGCACGCTTCCAAAAAGTTTATCGCCACTAAAGCTTATAAGTGATGGCTCGCACTCTAAAAGTTTATCTAGCGATGGCTCAGCTTCGCTTAATCCCCAAGAGAGTCTAGGTATATAACCACTTCCTAAATCGTAATAATCTATTAAGTTTTTACTCTTTGCTAATTTTGAAATTTCATTAAAATCTACCTCTTGAGTAAAGCCTTCGATTGTGTAGTTTGATTTATGAACTTTCATAAGCAGGGCGGTGTTGTCTGTTATGGCATTTTCGTAATCTGCAAATTTTGTTTTATTGGTTGTGCCAACTTCTACTAGCTTTGTGCCACTCTCTCGCATAACATCTGGTACTCTAAAGCTTCCACCAATCTCTACCAACTCGCCACGAGAAACTATACTCTCTTTATCTTTGGCAAATGTATTTAAAATTAGAAAAACTGCTGCCGCATTATTATTTACTATTAAGGCATCTTCGCAATTTAATAGCTCTCTTAGGGCTTGTGTAGTATGTTGGTATCTGTCGCCTCTTTTGCCTTTGTCTAAATCGTACTCTAAGTTACAGTAGTTGCAAACTACATCTTTAGCACCATCGTAAATAGCCTCATCTATTAAGCTACGCCCTAAATTTGTATGTATAGTTACACCAGTAGCATTAATTATGGGTCTCAAAGAAGGCTTAAGTGCAAGTTTGTACTCTTGCTTTAAATCTTTTATAATTTGTGAGTAATCTATTTTATCTATTTGATTATTTTTTATCTTTTCTCTTAAATTTTCGATATATCTTTTTGCTAAATTTGTAAGTATGCTTTTATTTAAATCTTTAAAGCTATCGTCTGCTATTAATTTATCTATTTTTGGTAGTTGTCTAAAGGGCTTCATTGTCTCTACCTTCTTGCTAATTAAGTAGAAGGCTGAAGGGAAAATCTTAACAAGCTCTTCTCCCCTCATCCTTCATCCAATATCCTATATCCTTGCTTCGCTTGGCGAGAGGGTGGAGGAATCGAACCTCCCTCCAGATAGTCATCTATCCAGACATTTGGGTTTGAAGCCCAAGGTGCCCACCAGGTACACATACCCTCCAGTAATTTAAAAGATAATTATAGTTAAATTAGCCTAGAATTAGGCTTGTATTGCGAGTACCTTAATTTGGATTTACGATAAAGTAAGAAGCTATAGCAAATGGTATTAAAGCAACTAGTCTTTTAATCATAATACCTATCTGGTTTCCTATTTGGCAACTTGTACACTGTTTATATTTTTTGGCTTCATATTGAGCATAAAAGAAAAAGCCTATCAGTAGTATAATAATAGATACAGTAGCTATTTTATCATATGTGTACCAACCACTAAGTGTCTCTTTTGAAATATTAAATAGTGGTAGCCATAAAGAGATAAACATAAAAAATAGTAGTTTATCTATTACGCTGATAAAGTAATCTTTTTTACTACTTGTTGGGCAGAAGCAACTCTCTAAATCTGGCATATGCCCTTTGCCTGCAAGTGCTTTTACAGCTTGGTCTCTCTGCTCTGGCTTTAGCCTATCTAGCAAAGATGTATTAAATACAAAATCTACCATTCTTTGAAATTTAGCAGCTTTATCTTTATCTTCTATTTTAAGAGTCTGCATATCTCCATTTTCATCATCATATATTATGCTTAAACTTGCAAATCTTTTTACAGTTATTGGAATATCAAAAAAGTAACTACACTTTTCACTAGAGTTAAAAGGCTCTTTTTGGTTAATAATTCTTGCATTTGCATACGCTTTATAAGAGCCATCATCCTCTTTTAAAATAAATAGAGCATAAGGGTAGCCAATTTGTACAGCACTTAAAGCTTCTAAATTGTGCTCAGTTGCTGTATCAATTAAATCTTGAACCATATCTTTATAACTATCTTTAAAGCTTCTAACTGGTCCAGAATTTACATTTATACTTTCGTCTGGGTATCTTTTTAGCGGTTGAATCATTATACTAACCCTTTTGTATAGTTTTATAAAAAATTAGATTTATGTGAATTTCTTAGAAAAGTTTACAGCGAGTATGAGGCAAAAGCCCCATTAAGATTAGTGGCTTTTACCTACAACGATTATCATTTTTACATTGATAATTAAAAATCTAATAAATTGCCAAATAACACAAGTTCTTAAGAATCTTGCAAATTTACCTGGAATCATTGTTAAGTTAAATTTGTCGCTTTTACCAAAGTTTACTTCTTCTTCTTTCATCTATCTTCCTTTCTTTAATTATATCTTTTTTCTTACTCAGGGATTAAAGTCCAACCTGGCTTAAGTTTTGCTTTGTAAATAAATAGGTAGTGTAGGATGTGCTTAATCCAGTGTCCTGCAAGACCAATTTCACCAAATGTATAGTCAGTATCTCTACCTGTTCCTGGATATTTTTCGAAATCTGGAACAACTGGGTAAACTGTCATTGCTGCTGCTGTACCATCAAATACACCTTTACCAGCAGATGCAACACAAGCTGCACCCATCTCTGCCATAGAGATTTCGTGAATATGTGCATTCTCACCATTTTTAATCATATCACATACAGAGTGTGCAACTGCTTTACCAATAATACCAGATGGCATACCAGTTCTTGGAGGAGTTGGGTTAATTGGTGTTCCATTAGGCGATTTAGCTGGTTTAGAGATTAAGTGTGGTGGTGCAAATGCAATACCAGCTGCAAACATATTACTATATGTAGGGTTTTGGTATTTTCTTGGCCAGTCACTAGCTTTCCACTCTTCGTAAGGTTTTGGAGTGTAATCTGCATCTACTTTCATAAATCCATTTGCTGCAAAGATTGTATCAGTAATATCACTACCATCTTTAGCATAAGCTTTTAAGCCAACACCTGCAAATGGTGGAATAAGCATTGCGAAGTCAAACTCCTCTTCGCCCATAGTTCCATCTAATTGCTCGTAGTGAACTTTCCCTTCTTCTACTTTGTTAACATGTGCACCTAGAATCCAATCTACACCTCTCTCTGCATAAAGAGACTCTGCAAATAGTTTAGAACTTACAACATAACCACCAACTTTCATATGTAATCCACCCATACCAAAGTCACCTAAGAATGCTTCGTTAGAAATCCACTTAAACTCTAAGTTATCTCTAACACCAGCTTTTCTAGCTTCGTGCTCAATGTTGAAGATATATTCAAATGCAGCACCTTGACAAGTACACATACCATGTCCTGTACCTACAAGAATTTTTTGTTTTTCAGTTTTTGCTTTCTCAAAAATTCTTCTTAATTCACTGTTTGCATGAACTGCATGGTCTGCTGTACATACAGAAACTGTATTTGCACCAATTTGTCCATTACCGTCACCTAAACCTGGAGTCGCATCGAAGTTTAGTTTAGGACCTGTAGCATTTACTAAATAGTCATACTCTAACTCTTCAGTTTGTCCCTCTTTACCTTGACCAGTATACTCAATAGTAATAAATTGCTTATCGCTTCCCTCTTTTCCTTCTGGGTGAATAGATACAGCTTTTGCTTGTCTGTAGTCGATTCCAGCTTTTTTATAAACTGGTGCTAGTGGGAATACAACATCCTCTTTTTTCATCTGTCCAACACCAACCCAAATGTTAGATGGAATCCAGTTCCAGTTAGCATTTGGAGTAACAACAACTACTTCATGGTCATTGCCAAGCCATTTCTTTGCAAATGTAGCAGTTGTATGCCCTGCAACACCACCACCCATAACAATTAATCTTGCCATGCTCTTCCTTTATAAATAATTTTATCAATACGTTTATATTGTATTATAAGTTTTATTAAAGTATTATTAGCATTAAACTGAATACCTGCATATTTCGAATTATATAAAATAATATGCTACTTTTTGCTACTTTAGTCAAAAATAGTTATAAATTTTGGTATTATTATGCAGAAAAATTATTGGAGTTATATTTATGTTAAGAGTTTTTATAATATTTTGTTTTTCTTTATATATAGCAAATGCTAGTGAGTTTCATCGCTCTATCTCATCTTCGCCTAATAGAATAAACCCACTTTTGGCAACTGATAGTGCGAGTAGTGCTATTGCAGATTGGCTTTTTGACGGTTTAGTTAAGTTTGATAAAAATGCAAAAATTGTACCAGCCTTAGCAAAGAGTTGGAAATTTGAGAATAATACTACACTTATATTTAAGTTAAGAGATAATGTAAAGTGGCATGATGGGGTTAAATTTAGTGCTAAAGATGTTTTATATACTTATAATTTACTAAACTCTAAAAAGATAACTACGCCATACTCTAGCGATTTTAAAGAGGTTAAAAGTGTTAGCTTGATAGATGACTACACTTTAAAAGTGGTATATAAAAAGCCATATTTTAAAGCACTTAGTATTTGGATGATGGGAATATTGCCTAAACATCTTTGGGAGAAAGAGAAAAACCCAATGCAGAGTAAGTTAAATAAGTTTGCTATTGGTACAGGACCATATAAAATGACAAAAGCTTTTGAAGTAAATAAAAAGATAGAGCTTGTTGCAAACAAAGATTACTTTGAAGGAGCTCCTAAAATAGATAAGATAATCTACCACTATGTAGGTGACCCATCTACCGAGTTTTTAATGCTTAAGGCAAAGCAGTTAGATATTGGTGGCTTAAGTCCCTTGCAGGTAAATAGACAATTAAATAAGGACTTTAAACAAAACTTTAATATTTACGAGAGAGCCTCTAACGGCTATACATATATGGGGCTAAATTTAAGAAAAGCACCATTTAATAATCCTAAGGTGCGAGAAGCTATCGCCTTGGCAATTAATAAGCAAGAGTTGATAGATTTGCTCTTTTTCTCGCATGGTAAAAAGTGTTATGGCCCTTTTATGCCAGGAACAAATGCTTACCCTAAAGATTTAAAGCCTTTGCATTACAACCCTAAAAAGGCAAAAGAGATTTTAAAGAGTTTGGGCTACACAAAAGAGCATCCACTTAGCTTTACAATTACCACTAATACAGGTAACGACATTAGAGTAAAAGCGGTAGAGATTATTCAGCAACAGTTATTAAAAGTTGGGGTTAAAGCTAAAATTAGAGTAATGGAGTGGCAAGCCTTTTTAAATACTGTAGTATTTCCTAGAAATTTTGATGCAGTAGTTTTAGGCTGGTCTTTGGGGCTTATACCAGATGCCTACTCTATTTGGCATAGCGATGGTGATAAAAAAGGTGGCTTTAACTTTGTTGGCTACCACAATAAAAAGGTAGATAATTTAATAGTTAAAGCAAAATCCGAAATAGATAGTAAAAAATTTGGCAAAATATACCAAGAGATTTTTAAAACAATAGTAAACGACCACCCATATATATTTTTATATATACCAAACTCAATCACAGCAGTGAGTAAAAAAGTAAAAGGTGTTGAGCCATCTATTATTGGGATAGAACATAACTTTATTCATTGGGAAATTAGGGATTAGTTGATAGTCAATGGTTGATAGTTAATGGTTAATGGTTGATAGTTGATAGTTGATAGTTGATGATTATTGGTTATTGGTTATTGGTTATTCGTAGGGGCAGACCTATGTGTCTGCCCGTTATTCGTTGGGAGATTGAGTAAGGATGAAGGGAGAAGGATGAAGGATGAAGGGAGAAGAGAGAAGAGAGAAAGTTAATTATTTTTTTCTTCAACCTTCAACCTTCGTCCTTCTCCCTTAACAAAAAGGATTTATATGCAAAAAGTAATTTTATTTGATTTAGATGGTACTTTAATAGACTCTACCGAGGCTATTTTAGAGAGTTTTAAGAGGAGTTTTGAAGCATTTGGTAAAGAGCCTCCAAAAGAGGAGGAGATTCTTCCTCAAATTGGGCATCCACTCTTTGATATGTTTGTAAATTTGGGTGTAAATTCCGATGTGGCAGATAAATATGTAAAGTCTTATAAAGAGAGTTATAGTCAAATACATACACAAAAAACAGTATTACTGCCAAAGGCAAAAGAGGCTGTAGAGTTAGCATACAACAGTGGGGCAAAGTTAGGAGTGGTTACTACCAAAACGGGCAAATATTCGATAGAGTTGCTAGAGCATTTTGGCATAATGAAATACTTTAGTGTGTTAATTGGTAGCGAAGATGTGCAAAAACACAAACCAAATCCAGAACCAATATATGAAGCCCTAAAGCGTATGAATGTATCAAAAAGTAGCAATATCTATATGATAGGTGATACTTGTATGGATATGATTGCTGCAAAACGAGCTGATGTAGTGGGAATTGGAGTAGTTTTTAAATATACACCTAAAAAAGAGTTACAAAACTGTACAAGTGTGGTAAAAAGTAGTGTTTTTGAAGCAGTGAGTAATATTTTAAATAATTAAAGCTAATTAACAAGCGTTATTTAAGTTCAATTAATTACAATAGTCATAATTTAAATTTTATAGGAGAAGCGATGATTGAAATTAGATGGCACTCACGTGCAGGTCAGGGTGCGGTAACTGGTGCTAAAGGTCTTGGCGATGTTGTTTCAAGAACAGGTAAAGAGGTACAAGCATTTGCACTTTACGGTTCTGCAAAAAGAGGTGCAGCGATGAATGCATACAATAGAATTGACGATAAGCCAATTATTAACCACGAAACAGGTATGGAACCAGATTATGTACTTGTAATCGACCCAGCTCTTGCGTTTACAGATAATATTACAGCAAACGATAAACCAACAACAAAATATATTATTACAACTAATTTAACTAAAGATGAATTGATTTCTCAAATTCCTGCTTTACAAGATAAAAAAGATAGAGTATTTGTAGTAGATGCAATTCAGATTTCACTAGATACAATCGGTAGATCTATGCCAAACACTCCAATGCTTGGTGCACTAATGAAAGTTTCTGGTATGTATGATTTAGATTTCTTCTTAGAGTCTATGAAAAGAGTTCTTGCTAAGTTCCCGCAGAAAATTATCGATGCGAACATGGCAGCAATGACTAGAGCATATAACGAAGTTAAGTAAAGGATTTTTATGAGTAGAGGTGTATTAGCAACAGAAAAAAGAGGAATGAGAGAGTTAGGTGCAGAAGAGCATGTAGGATGGGACGAAGTTACTCAAGGAACTCTTTTACCATCATTTGAAAAAGATGTAGATGCAGCACATGTTAGACCAGAAGAGAGACCATATTCTGATTTTAACTCTTATACTGCAACTGTGGCATCATGGCGTGTTATTAAGCCAGTATATAACAGAGATATTTGTATTGACTGTCAAAACTGTTGGGTTTGGTGTCCAGATACTTCGATTGTATCTCGAGATAAGCAAATGTTAGGAATCGATTACGACCACTGTAAAGGTTGTGGTGTATGTGTTGAGGTTTGTCCTACAAACCCTAAATCTCTACTAATGTTTGGTGAATCAGAAGAGACTGAAGCGGCTTTAGCAAAATGGCCAGAGAAAAAAAAGAAAGCTAAGTAAGGATATAATATGGCAGAAAAAATGGAATTAAACGAAATAGAAGTTTGGGATGGTAACTATGCAGCATCACAAGCTCTAAGACAAGCTCAAGTAGATGTTGTTGCAGCATATCCTATTACACCATCGACTCCTATTGTTGAGAGTTATGGTGCTTATGTAGCAAACGGTTATGTTGATGGCGAATTTGTAATGGTAGAGTCTGAGCATGCAGCAATGAGTGGATGTGTTGGTGCAGCAGCAGCTGGTGGTAGAGTTGCAACTGCAACAAGTTCACAAGGTTTTATGCTTATGATAGAGGTACTTTACCAAGCAAGTGGTATGAGACTACCTATAGTTTTAACAGTTGTAAACCGTGCTGTAGCTTCTCCGCTAAATGTTCGTGGTGACCATGGCGATATGTATGCCGGTCGCGATAGTGGTTGGGTACAGATAGATGCATTTAATGCACAAGAGGCGTACGATTTAACACTATGTGCATTTAAAATTGGTGAAGATATGGATGTAAGACTGCCAGTAATGGTACATCAAGATGGTTTCGTTACTTCACACACTGCACAAAATGTTAAGCCACTTCAAGATGATGTTGCATATAACTTTATTGGTAAATATCAGCCATACGAAGAGATGTTAGACTTTACTAAAGCTGTAACTTACGGTGCACAAACAGAAGAAGATTGGCACTATGAGCATAAAGCTAAACAACACAAAGCTTTAATGGATTCAAGAGATGTAATCGATAGAGTATTTGCAGAGTATAAAGAGCTAACAGGTAGAGAGTATAATAGAGTAGAGAAGTACTTTATGGATGATGCAGAAGTTGCGATTGTTGCTTTAGGTTCTGCGGTAGAGACTGCTAGATATGCAGCTGAAGAGTTAAGAAAAGAAGGAATTAAAGCAGGTGTAGTTGCACCAAGATGTTTTAGACCTTTTGCTTTTGATGGTATTAGAGAGGCTTTAGAGAATGTTAAAGCTGTATCTACGCTTGATAGATCTTGTCCAATGGGTGCAATGGGTACGCTATTTAATGAAGTATCAGCAGCACTATATACTACAGAGAAGAGACCGTTAGTAAGTAACTATATTTATGGTTTAGGTGGTCGTGATTTCTCTGTTGCAGAGGCAAAAAGAATATTTAAAGAGCAAAAAGCTCACGCAGATGCTGGGCATTTAACAACACCAATCCAGCAATTTAGTGGTCTTCGTGGTCCTAAACTTGGATTCTTTGAAACAAAAAGGGGTAACTAATGGCAATTACATCAATTAAAAACTTAAAAGAGTTCTCTACAGCTAATGAGCGTTTCGAAGGGGCACACCTTTTATGCCCTGGATGTGCACACTCTATGATTGTAAGAGAGTTAATGAACTGTACAGATGATAACTTAGTAATAGCAAGTAATACAGGTTGTTTAGAGGTTTCTACTGCTGTTTACCCATATACATCTTGGGATACAAGCTGGATTCATATAGGCTTTGAAAATGCTGCAACTGCTGCAAGTGGTGCAGAGGCAATGTATAAAGCAAGAAAGAGAAAAGGTACTCTTAAAGACCCAGATGCACCAGTTAAATTTGTTGCATTTGGTGGGGATGGTTCTACTTACGATATTGGTTTCCAATGGTTAAGTGGTGCAATGGAAAGAGGTCACGATTTTACTTATATCTGTTTAGATAATGAAAACTATGCAAACACTGGTGGACAGAGAAGTTCTGCTACACCTATTGGTGCAAACACTACTACAGCACAAGCTGGTCGTGTAAGTTATGGTAAAAAAGAGAAGAAAAAAGATATGGTAGCTATTATGGCAGCTCACGGTGCTCCATATGTTGCACAACTTGCACCTAACAAGTGGAAGATTATGGCAAAAGGTTTCCAAAAAGCACTAGAGACTGAGGGACCATGTTTTATTAACACAGTATCAGCATGTACTACTGAGTGGAAGTTTGATCCGAAAGATACAATCCACTTAACAGACCTTGCAACTGATACATTAATGTTCCCTATTTATGAAATTATTGATGGTCACGAATTAAATATTCTTTATAGACCAAAAAATATTATCCCAGTAGAGGAGTATTTAGCTGCTCAAGGTAGATACAAACACCTATTTAAACCAGAAAACAAGCATGTTATCGAGCAAATTCAAAAAGATATCGATGCTAAATGGGAATACCTACAAAGAAGAGAAGAGGCAAGAGTTTAATCTCTGCTTCTTAATCAATCTACTAACTATCATTTAAAATTATCTTATTTTTACAAACTTACACTCACACTTAACTAATCTCTGAAAATATGACATATGTCAATAAACTTAATAGATTTTTAGATACAATAGTTACTATAAAATTTTAAAGGAGTACTATGAAAAAGATTTTAAAAGTAGGATTAATTGCATCTGCTGCGGCAATGCTTTTGGCTTCACCGTTAAGTGCTAAGAAAATTAGATGGAAATTGGCAGAAACTTGGCCTTCTACACTAACACCACTTGCTTCACCACCTGCAGAAGTTGCAAGACTTGTAAAAGAGATGAGTGATGGTCAATTTATCATTAAAGTAGAAGGAAAAGAGAAGCACAAAGCTCCACTTGGAATTTTAGATATGGTTAAGGGTGGTCAGTACCAAATGGGTCATAGTGGTTCTTACTACTGGAAAGGTAAAGATATCAACACAGTTTGGTTTACAACTGTACCATTTGGTATGACTCCATCTGAACAGTATGCATGGTTCTACTATGGTAATGGCAAAAAGTATATGAAAGAGGTTTACGATAAGTTTGGCGTTTACTCTTACCCAGGTGGAAATACTGGAAACCAAATGGGTGGTTGGTTTAGAAAAGAGATAAAAAGCGTAGATGACTTAAAAGGTCTTAAGATGAGAATTCCAGGATTAGCTGGTGAAGTTATGGCTAAACTTGGAGTAAATGTTGTAAATATTCCAGCAGGTGAACTATATACTTCATTAGATAGAGGAACTATCGATGCACTAGAGTGGGTAGGACCAGGTATGGATATTAAAATGGGCTTCCATAAAGTTGCTAAATATTACTATACAGGATGGCATGAACCAGCAAGTGAAATGCAGTTTTTGGTAAATAAAAAAGCATTCGATAAGTTACCTAAAAAGTATCAAGTAATGCTAGAGACTGCTATGAAAGCAGCATCTATGGATATGTATATAGAAAATTTTGCTGAGTCAGTTGATGCTTGGGCTAAAATGAAAAAAGATTACCCAGATATTCAAGTTAAAACATTCCCAAAACCAGTTATGCTAGCACTTAAAAAAGCAGCAGATGAAGTTTATGCAGGTTATTCAGCTAAAAATCCTAAATTTAAAGAGATTTATCAAGACTATACAGCATATATGAAAAAAGCAAGAGCTTGGTCAATGATGATGCAATACAATTATTTAAAACTTTCAAAAGAGTTAGGTATTACTAAATAACAAAATCCGCATTTTGCGGGTTTTATTAAAATTAAGAGTTAAGAGTTAAGAATTGTATAACAAGACTTAGCCCTTAGCTTTAATAAAAGGGGATAAAAATGCTTCTAAAGTTAGAAAAAATCACAGATAAAATTATAGATTTTGTAGGTTATCTTACTGGTATTTTATTGCTACTTATGATATTAAATGTATCTTATGATGTTGCTATGAGATATATATTTCATGATAGTTCAATAGCAATGCAAGAGTTAGAATGGCATCTGTTTTCAGTTGTTATTTTATTTGGAACAGGTTATGCATTAAAAGATAATGCACATGTTAGAGTAGATTTTCTTTACGATAGATTTTCTCCTAAAAAACAGGCTTGGGTTAATATATTAGGAACAATCTTCTTTCTTTTACCTTTGGCTCTGTTGGTTATTTATGGTTCTATCGATTATGTTATGGATTCATACACTACGCACGAAATTAGTCAAGACCCTGGTGGTTTGCCATATAGATGGATAATAAAATCTATGATCCCACTATCTTTTATCTTTCTTATATTTTGTGCATTTAACTTTTTGCTACATAATATAAATGTACTTAAAGGCTTAGAAAAACCACTTCCGATAGAGGAGGATGAATTATGATTGGTATAGTTATGTTTTTTGCTGCACTTATAATGCTTGTTGCAGGCTTTCCTGTAGCATTTACTTTTGGTGCAGTTGCTCTCTATTTTGGGCTTGGAGCTTCATATATAGAAGTTATGCCAGATGGTGGAACATTAATAGATTGGTGGCAAGAGTTTCTATCTATGTTCTCGATGATGCCATATAGAATTTATGCTATTATGACAAATAAAATTTTAATGGCAGTACCACTATTTATATTTATGGGTATTGTTTTGCAAAAGAGTGAATTAGCCGAGAGACTATTAGAGTCTATGGGTACGCTTTTTGGAAAAGTTAGAGGCGGTTTAGCAATCTCTACAGTACTAATTGGTGCACTTTTGGCGGCTTCTACAGGTGTTGTTGGTGCTAGTGTTGTAGCAATGGGTGTAATATCTTTACCTATTATGCTTAGAAACAAGTACGACACAGCTCTAAGTTGCGGAACAATTTGTGCCTCTGGAACTTTAGGGCAGATTATCCCACCATCTATTGTATTAATCGTTTTAGCAGATGTATTCCAATTACCAGTTGGAGATTTGTTTAAAGCAGCTGTAGTACCAGGGCTTGCACTTGTTGGGGTTTATATTTTATATATTCTTATAGTATCATTTTTAAAACCAGAAGTTGCACCAGCTTTTAGGGGCGATTTAACAGTTACATACTCTACAAATGTAAAAAAAGCACTAATTGCAATTATTCCACCTTTAACACTAATAGTGTTAGTTTTAGGCTCTATATTTGCAGGTGTTGCAACACCTACAGAGTCGGCATCTTTAGGTGCACTTGGTAGTTTAATTTTGGCAGCAATGTATAAAAAACTAAGTTACTCTTTAGTTAAAGAAGCTTCGCTAGAGACAGTTAAGACAACATCTATGGTATTTGCTATTTTAGTAGGTGCAACGGCGTTTTCTATGGTATTCATATATAGCGGTGCAGATGATATTGTAGAACACTTTATGACAACTCTCCCAGGTGATAAATGGGGCTTTATAATAGCCACAATGCTAATTATTATGTTCTTAGGCTTCTTTATAGACTTTATAGAAATATCATATATAGTTGTACCAATTCTGCTACCAATTTCACAAAAAATAGGCATAGACCCACTATGGTTTGCAATATTAATTGCTCTAAACCTGCAAACATCATTCCTAACCCCACCATTTGGCTTTAGTCTATTCTACTTAAAAGGCGTAGCCCCACCAGAGGTAAAAACAACAGATATATATAAAGGTGTAGTACCATTTATTATTTTACAAGTATTGGTACTGGCTTCTATAGTGATTTTTCCAGAACTGTATGGATTTAAGGGGTAAAAGCTTTCTAGGGCTTAAAGCAAAAAGCTTAAAGCCTAAAGCAAAGCAATTTCTACTAAAGTGTTTGCAATAATTAATAGCTTAGTTTCTTAGCACATTAGGCGTAAATCCTGTTATCCGCTTAAATACTCTATTCATATGCGATTGGTCGCTAAATCCACACTCTATAGCTATTTCTGCTAACGAATTTTTGCTTTTTGTAATCTTGTATTTTGCTCTCTCTACTCTTAAACTTTGGATATATTTATGCGGAGTAATTGCAAACTCTTTACTAAAACTTCTTGTAAAGTAGTAAGTAGAAAAACCAACCTCTTTAGCAATAGCTTCTACACTTAAGTGTGGGTCATCCCAAAAGGTAAATATATACTCTCAAGCTCTGCCAAGCTTTATACTGTCTAGTGATAAATTGCATATTAAATTTAAAGAGTGTGAACTTTGTAGTAAAGTAGTAGTAAACTCACTAAAACTTCGCTCTATCTCTAATATTTCGCTATTTTTTAGAGAGTTATAAAGCTCTAAACCTATAGTTTGTATTGGTTTATTTTTATATGTTGTTAAAATATTAGGCTCTAAGATATTTTCGTTTTGCTCTATATCTTGCACTACATTTAGTAATAAATTTGGCTCTATATCAAAGTGCAGATACTCCCACTCTCTGGCATATGTTTCGTGCAACTCATAGGGTGTAACTACTCTTGTTTCTCCAGCTTTTATTGTTGTATCTTTTGAGCCACTTCTATAACGGTATACTCCTTTAGTGAATATTCCAATACTATAACTTTCGTGAAAATGTGGCACCATTCCGGCATTTTTAAACTTACCATAAACTGCACTAATGCCATTTTTAATATCTAAGTTCTTCAAAATAGAATCCTTTGTTTTATATACCCATCCCAGACCATACTACACCATAACAGCAATACAAAAATAGTGCAATTGCTAGGAAAAAAGTTGCAGGAGCTACTAGTAGCTTCAAGACTTTTTAACGACGCAAGTGTGCTGTTTTTGTATTGCCCTTTGGGTAAACTAGAAAGAGGCAATCTGCAAACTATCTATTTTTCACTTTAGCTACGGCTAGAGTTTCAAAATAGATACTTCACATCTTACCTCTTTCTAGTTTACTGTTATGGTGTATTATGGTC
>WFYP01000168.1 GCA_015490055.1 Nitratifractor sp. | reverse complement strand
ATGTTACATATACTACTGCACTTTTAAGTAGTGCTGTTTTTGTCATTTTTAATTTATTGTAACTATTTTTATTACTATTAAGTTGTTTAAATGCTTCATTTTTGGAGCTACAAGCTGTTATTAAAAAAATTGTTAATAAACATAGTGATACTTTCATTATTATCCTTTCTGTAATTTTACCATATATTTAGTCTAACTATTATAAAATAATTCTTAGAGCTGTCCTAAAGGAGAATAATGAAGCAATTAGCAATAGCATTTACAGGTCCATCTGGTAGTGGCAAGACTACTATTATAGAAAAAATATCTAAAGCACTTAGCGACAGATACAAAATTGCTATAATTAAACACGACCCAAAAAATAAAGCAATATTTGATACAGAGGGTAAAGATAGTGATAGATTTTTTAAAAGTGGTGCCGATGTGGCTGTTATTTCAGATGTTAAAACTACAATATTTAAGCACCATACATCTACACTTGAAGAGTTAGCTAAAAATTTTGGAAATTTTGATTTACTAATTGTAGAGGGTTTAAAAACTTGGGAACTCCCACGAATAGGGATATTTAGAAGCAAAATAGAAGAGGATTATTTACCATATCTGCAAGCAATAGCTATAGATAATAGCGTACCACAAGAGCAGTTAAATGGTTTAAATGTTAAAATACTAGACTTAAATAACACAGAGCAAATTATAGAGTACATTTGGGAAAATGCGACTACATTAAAAGGATTATAGTGGAAAAAATTATCAACAAAATAGAAGAGATAGCACTAAAGATAGACAACTTAATTAAAACAGGTGAGAGTGGCTATAGCGAAACGAGTAACCAAACTGGCGATATTCAACTAAAGCTAGATATTCAAAGCGACGAAATTATAGAGGAAGAGTTTAAAGATGTGGACTCTATAAAAGCGATAATTAGTGAAGAGAAAGAGGATATTTTAAATTTAAATGAAGATGGCGAGTATGTAGTATGTTACGACCCATTAGATGGTTCTAGTATTGTAGATTATAACTTATCTGTTGGCTCAATTTTTGGCATTTATAAAGGTGGCTTAAATGGCGAAAACATTGTAGCATCTATTTATATAGTTTATGGTCCAAGAGTAGAGATGGTAAAAACAATCAAAGGCTCAAAGCCAATTCACTACCGTTTAGTTGGCGATAAATTTGTAGAGCAAGGCGAAATTACAATGGAGCAAAAGGGTAAATTAAATGCACCTGGCTCTACACAGAAAAATTGGTATCCATACCACAAAGAGCTTATAGAGTCACTATTCCAAGAGGGTTATCGCTTAAGATACAGTGGAGGAATGGTGCCAGATTTACACCAAATTCTACTAAAAGGTGGCGGACTATTTAGCTACCCAGGAACTACAGATAAGCCAAAAGGTAAGTTAAGAGATTTATTCGAAGTAATCCCATTTGCCCTAGCCTATATAGAAGCAGGAGCAGAAGCAATCGACGATAAAGGCATAAGCTTATTAGAGTTAGAAACAGAACACCCACACGATACAAGCCCATGTTTCTTTGGTTCTAAATATGAAATTGCTAAGGTAAGAGAAGCTTACAATGGGAAATAAAGAAAAAGATAAATTCGATTTAGCACTAGATGTTAAATTAGAAGAGTTAAAAGAGTGCCAAAAAAGTCACAATGTAGATAGTTGCCTAAAATGCGACAAAGTAATAGGTTGCGAACTTAGAAATAGCTATGTAAAAGCAGCTTATGAGACAATGAATAAAGGCAGTGGCGGTGGATTTGAATTTTAGGAGAAATATATGAATAAAAAAGATTTAGAAATTATCGAGAACTCAATAAGAGTTATTCCAGACTTCCCAAAACCTGGAATAATGTTTAAAGATATAACAACGCTACTAAATAATGCAGAAGCTTATAAAACGCTAATAGAACATTTAGTAGATAGATACAAATCGTACAACTTAGACTACATAGCTGGCATAGATGCAAGAGGCTTTATATTTGGGGCGGCTCTAGCTTCGCACTTAGGTATTGGCTTTGTTCCAATTAGAAAAAAAGGCAAATTACCCTATACTACTGTTTCTCAAAAATACTCACTAGAGTATGGCTACGACGAAGTAGAAGTACATATAGACGCCTTTAAAAAGCAAGACAATTCAACTGCCAATGTTCTACTTATAGACGACTTACTAGCCACAGGTGGCACAGCATCAGCTGCAAGCGAACTGATAAAACAGTTAAAAGCAAACTGCGTAGAGGCTTGTTTCATAATAGAGCTTAGCTTCCTAGAGGGTGCTAAGAAGTTAGATGTACCGGTTTACTCTATAATAAAAGAGTAAACAATATCTAAATCTAATGTGCAGTGCCCTTACTACACAAACAAAACTATCTCACTTTTGAAATACAAATAGATGTTCATGCATAATCAGTAAAAAATTATACTCTTTACTTTTATTAACCCAAAATCCTGTTGCTTTACAATTATGTTGATGTTTAATAATATCC
>WFYP01000167.1 GCA_015490055.1 Nitratifractor sp. | reverse complement strand
TAACTGAAGTTACCAAGTTCTGTTCTTACAAGTTAATTCTAAAAATAACAAGCTTTTAAAGTTATATATAGTAGATTTATAAATCTAAGATTGTATAATAATACAACTATTTTAAGATAACAGGAGAATATATGATAGAGAAAATTAAAAGTGTAGATGAGTTTAAAGAGTTAGTAACAAATGTAGAGGCTAGCAGTGATTATAAAAAGCCAGTAGCTTTTGGTATTGCTAAAGTAGATAGAGGGCAAAAGAATGCTGATAGAATACTACAAGCTAATTTTGCAGTTGTAAATTGGGATGAAAACTTTGGTTCAGCTGCGGTATTTATTAAAGCTTTGCAAGAGAGCGGAGTAACTATAGACTTTAGCGGAAGCGAATTTGTTACTACTATAGATGATAGATTTGTAGCTAACGCAATGGCAGCATTTGCACCATTTATAGCAGAAGCAACTGGAGATGCACACAAGAATGTTCAAGTAATAAAAGTATTAAGTGAACTTGGAGATATTGCAAGAGACTATACTATTACATTCCTTTTTGCAGACGAGGCACCACAAAGTGTAGAAGCTGTTTACTTAAAACTCTATGCACTTTCACTTGGCAAAGCTAAACTTAGAGGTGTAAACCTAAATGGTGCATTTGGTATTTTAACAAATGTTGCATGGGTGGGTAATAAGCCTTACGAGTTAGACTACTTAAGAGATAACGAAATAGAGATGAAACTTAAAGGCACATTCCCTAATATAGACAGTGTAGATAAGTTCCCAAGATACCTACAGCACATTATCCCAGCTGATAATACAAGAATATTAGATGCTAGCAAAGTTAGAATGGGTGCACAATTAGCAGCAGGAACTACTGTAATGCCAGGTGCTAGTTATATTAACTTTAATGCTGGAACTTTAGGTCCAGTGATGGTAGAGGGGCGTATTAGTTCATCAGCAATCGTTGGAAGTGGTTCAGATGTTGGCGGTGGTGCTAGTATCTTAGGTGTGCTTAGTGGTACAGATGGTAACCCTATAAGTATTGGAGAAAACACTCTACTTGGTGCAAACTCTGTTACAGGGCTACCAGTGGGCGATGGTTGTATCGTAGATGCAGGTATTACAATCTTAGCAGGTACAAAGATTAAAATCACTCCAGACCAATTAGCAAAAATTAAAGAGGCAAACCCAGAGGCTAACTTAGAGGATAAAGAGTACTTTAAAGGTGCCGAACTTGCTAACTTAAACGGTATCCACTACCGCCAAGACTCAACAACTGGTGAGATAATAGCAAGAAGAAGTACAAGAGAGGTTAAGCTAAATAGCGAGTTGCACTAATGAGTTTAAAAGAAGATGATATAGAAAAAAAGGTTTTTTTACTAAAACTGTTAGTAAAAGAGCCCGATGAGACTATGGATGATGTACTAAAAGCACTTGTAAATACCGGAATGTTCGATTTAAACAGAGCAAAAGAGATTTTACAAGAGTTAAGAGACGATGGCTATATATCTGGTGATGATTTAACAATGTTAGGCGTAGCCGAAGCAAAAAAAGCAAAACAGGAGTTTACTCTTGAGAGTTGATAAGTGGCTAAGTGCTGTAAATATTGTAAAGCGTCGCACTATTGCACAAGATATGGTAAAGAGTGGAGTTGTATTTATTAATGACATAAAGGCAAAACCCTCTAAAGAGGTAAAAGTTGGCGACAAAATTAAAATAGAGTACTTAAAAGGTAGCAAAGAGTACGAAGTTTTACAGATACCAACAACTAAAACTATACCTAAATCGGCAAAAGAGGAATACGCTAAGGAGTTAAATTAAGTGCTTTGGCACTAAATTTAGCTTCAAGCTATAAGCATAAAGCTAAAAGCTAAAAGCTAATAGGATTATTTTTAAATAACTGAAGTTACGCACTATATACAACATTTAATAGCACAAGAGGGTTCTTAATGTGAATAGTTTTTAATAAAAGCTAGCTAAAGCTAACTTGCGTTAAAAACTGTTTACAGTAAGTGCCCTCTTGTGCTACCCTTAGGGCAAAACAAAAAAGCAACACCTATAAAAGAAAAATTATCACTCTTAGCTTCGGCTAGGAGAGAGAATTTATTCTTTCATATCTGTCACTTTTT
>WFYP01000166.1 GCA_015490055.1 Nitratifractor sp. | reverse complement strand
TTTTACCTCTATTCGCCCATCATCAAGTAGTTTTGTTGATATTGTACTACCCTTTAAAATTGTATATCTACCACTATCATCTTCTACACTAAAATCTGTACTATATTTTATATCTATATTGGTAAATTCTTCTTTATCATAATCATAATTGCTAGCTTTTACATTCATAATACCATCGTAAATATCTCCATCATCTGTTTTACATTTTCTATATTCATACTCAACTTCACCACCATTTGCTTTTGTTATCTCTCCATTTTTATAGTATCTACCACCATTACTACACTCTCCATTATCCTTGATTACCTTCATAGCTTTCATATTTTTATTCTCAATCTTTGATTTAACCAACTTTAATTGAGATATTGTAAATGTAGCTAATGAACTATTTCTTTTCTTTACTGTACTGTTAGCCGAAACCACTCTAAGCGATGGTGTATTATTATCAAGATTATAAGATAATAGCATATCAATAACAGATAGTGCATTATTATTTGTAGGAGATGCTAAATGGCTATTACTTGGGAAAAGTGAATTTTTGTCTCCACCACTATATCCACCAGGAACACCACCTCCACCACAACCAACAACAAACAGTGCAGTTGCTACAATTAATAAACTCTTTATAATAGCTTTCATAATTAACTCCTTTTAGCTTTTGATATATTAATTATAAAACTAAATCGTGAAATAATAGAGATTTAATTGTGCAGAAATTGTAAATTCGTGATATAATTAATTATGACAAATAAAGAGATAGCAAAAATTTTTGAAGAGTTGGCACAACTGTTAGAGATTAAAGGCGAAAACTCTTTTAAAGTTAGAGCATATTTAAATGCCTCACGAGAGATAAATGCTCTACCCTACTCTTTAGAGTCTATGGTAAAAGATGGAAAAGATTTAACAAAGCTTCCAAATATTGGCGAGCAAATCGCAAAGAAAATTGAAGAAATTGTTAATAGTGGTAAATTAGAAAAGCTAGAAAAACTGAAAAAAGAGTTTCCGCCAGTCCTTCTTGACCTGCTCTCTATAGAGGGTTTAGGTGCAAAACATATAAAAACCCTTTATGAGAATTTGCACTTTAGCACAGTAGAAGAGTTACAAGAGTTAGCAAAAGAGCATAAAATTCGCACCCTTAAAGGTTTTGGTCCAAAACTCGAAGATAAAATTGCCAAAGGTTTAAAACTCTTAAAGCAAGAGGGCATACGCTTTTTGTATGCACAAGCCGAACCATACGCAAATGAATTATACAAATATCTGCAAATTGCTCCAACAATTATTAGGCTCGAAATTGCCGGCAGTTTCAGACGAAAAAAAGAGACAGTAGGCGATTTAGA
The DNA here is from genome assembly GCA_015490055.1 of Nitratifractor sp. Taxonomy (GTDB): domain Bacteria; phylum Campylobacterota; class Campylobacteria; order Campylobacterales; family Sulfurovaceae; genus JAADEQ01. The sequence continues at coordinate 11,885 of WFYP01000166.1, read as the reverse complement.
TATTGTTGCCTCTGCATCCGAGCCACAAAAAGTTATAGAGTATTTTACAAAATTTCCAAAAGTTTCACAAATTATAAGTGCTGGCGATACCCGCTCTACAATAGTGCTAGAGAACTCTCTGCAAGTCGATTTTAGAGTAGTAAAAGATGAACATTTTGGCTCTGCTTTGCACTATTTTACAGGTTCAAAAGCCCATGTGCTAGAGATTCGAAGAATGGCTCAAGATTTAAATTTAAAAATCAACGAATATGGCTTATTCTCTAACGACAAAAATTTAGCATCCAAAGATGAAGCAGATATCTATAGAGCCTTTGGAATGGAGTATATAGAGCCAGAACTTAGAGAAAACCGAGGAGAACTAAAATCGGCAAAAAATAAAATTCTGCCAAAGCTAATAGAGTTGGGCGATATAAAAGCCGATATGCACATATACAGCAACTTTAGTTATGGAGAAAACAGTATAGAAGAGATAGCAAATTATGCACAAGAAATGGGTTACAAATATATCGCCATCACCGACCACTTTGGCTCTATAGATACTAATAAAATCGAGCAGTACTTAAAAGAGATAGATAAATTAAACTCTACTTATAAAGATTTTAAAATCATAAAAGGCGTGGAGAACGATATACTAGAAGATGGCTCGCTAGCCCTAAATAACAATACACTAAGCAAGTTCGATATAGTTTATGGCGTAATTAATAGTAATTTTAAATTACCAAAAAATTTGCAGAGTGCAAGATTAATAAAAGCCATCCAAAACCCATATTTAAGTCTGATTTCTCACATAAGCAATAGAGTAATTCAACAAGATGAAGGAATCGAGTTGAACTACAAAGAGATTTTCAATGCATTAAAAGCCAACAATAAATATTTAGAGATAAACTCCCAACCAAACCGCTTAGATATAAACGACATACTAGCCAAAGAGGCAAAAAAATATGGCATTAAATTCTTAATAAACAGTTCCGCTAAAAGCTTAGAAGAGTTACACTATATAAAATATGGAGTAAACCAGGCAAGACGCGGATGGCTTGAGAAAGGTGATGTGTTAAACTGTTTAATGGAGTTTAAAATACTTCCATTTATATCAAGTTAAGGATTTTAGTTTTTTAAAATGTAAATAAGCTTACCATCGCCGTCATCCTGAGCATATGCGAAGGATCTTACTCAAAGTACCAAAATAAGCTCTTAGCTTCACAGCCGTTTAAACTAGATTCTTCGCATCCGCTCAGAATGACGATAATGGCGAATATTTTCTTTGCTTTGAGCTTTATACAAGTAAATTAGATATTAATTCTATTATACTGTCCTAAAGACTCAAAGAACTTAAATACTTAGCAACTGCATCTTCATCATTAGTATGTGGCAGTACAATATCCGCTTTTGCTTTTAACTCATCTATAGCATTAGCAACGGCAATTTTTGTACCAGCAGAGTCAAATAGTCCCAAATCGTTGTGGCTATCGCCAAATACTGTTGTATTTTCTATTGAGATATTCTCTATCTCTTCTAACTTTTTAAGTGCGTGGGCTTTGTCGCCTAGTGGGTTTAGTATGGTTATAAAGTAGCAGTCAAAATATGGGTCGTCTGAGCGTTTTATCTCTATATCATCTTTAAATTTATCTTTTAAAACTTGCTCTAAAGCTTCGCTATCTTCTTTGCCTGCTTGGTAAACTAATTTTAAATTATGCTCTTTTGCTCTAAGTTCACCCTCGCTAAATATGCGTCTTCGCATCTCCATAGTTTTTAATATCTCTTCTTGGTGTTTGTTTAGCTTTTTTGGATAGTAAAAGTGCTCTACTGCTCCATCTTGTGCAACAATTAAAGGCTCTATATCTAACTCTTTTGTACTAACATCTATAATCTCATCACCAAGCTCTTTAGCAATAGAAGCCATATGCAAAATCTCACCATTTGGCTTAGCAATAACCGTACCATCTAGTAAAATCAAAGGCTCTCGTAAATCTAACCCCTTTAATAGCTCTGCAACACCTGTGTAACTTCTAGCAGTAGCAACAGAAAGTTTAGCCTTACTAGCACTACTATTCCAAACCTCTTTAGTAAAATCACTAAGAGTAGTATCACTTCTAAGAAGCGTAAAATCCAAATCGCTTAAATATAGCATTGTTCTCCTTGTCAGTCGAAGCTAAAAGCGTAAAGCTAAAGCGATAGCTTCGCTTTTTAAAAATGGCGAAGCCACCATTTCAATTCTTAACTCTTAATTCTTAACTCTTAACTCCCTAAATGTCATCGCGTTTCCAGCGACTTGCATCTAAAAATGTATCTTCGTGAATATGTTTAAACGATGCTTTTAGTGTTCTAAATAAGTTTTCGTGTTTGCCCTCTAGCTCTCTTAGCCACTCTTTTGTATTAGCTCTTGCATATGGCATTTTGGTTGCTATTTTCATCGCTGGGCACGCCTCATCGCCTATTGTTAAAAAGCCGTTCTCCTCGGCAAAATTTCTTAGTTGTTCTTCGCGAGCTTCGATTAGTGGGCGTATAACATGCAAACCACGGTCTGCTTTATAAATTGCAGGCATAGAGCGAAGAGAGCCATTGTATAGCATATTCATAAAAAAGCTCTCTACTGCATCATCTAAATGGTGCCCCAAAGCAACCTTGTTAAAGCCATGCTCTAACGCATAAGTATATAAAGCTCCACGACGCATACGCGAAAAGTAACTACAGTACGAGCTACCCTCTCGCATACTATCTTGTGCAATATCGAAAATATCTGTTTTATAAACTTCGTAAGGAATATTATACTCTTTGCAGTGCTCTTCTAAAAAGCCATAATCTTCGCCATCCATTCCATAACTAATAGTACAAGCTTGATACTCAAATTTAAAAGGAGCATGCTGTTGCATATTTGCAATTAAATGCAATAAAGAGAGCGAATCTTTACCCCCACTAAGTGCAACCAAAACCCTATCGCCCTCGCCAATAAGTCTATAGTTGGCATTAGTCTTACCAAATGCACGAAGTAACTTCTTACTAATCTTTGCTCGTTTTTGTTTCAAATATTTTCCTTTTTTTGGAAGTGTGGGTGTAGGTGTGAAGTGTAAGCCAAAAGGTGCGGTGAGGCTCCGCACCCTACAATCTCATCATTAAAACAGAAATCTACAACTTTGCATGCCTAAAAGTTACAATAAAACTTTTTTGGCAATTTAAACTGTGGATTCCCTCTTTCGAGGGAATGACGAAATGGCTAGCTTTTCCCTGCAACTTAAATCCTAACCCCTAAATCCTTTATCCTAACTTCTCAACCATCTCCAGCACAAAATCAGCACTTACTTTTGCAGATTTTTCTAAAAATGCATCGAAATCGAAGCTTGCATCCATATCGGCACTATCACTAATTGCTCTTAGTATAAAAAATGGTACATTTAAAGCATCACAAACTAAAGCTACGCTGTATCCTTCCATCTCGATTGCATCTGCATTAAAGGTCTCTTTTATCTGCTCTTTTTTCTCTTGTGAGCTAATAAATTGGTCACCTGTAGCGACTACACCCTCTTTTAACTCTATACCTTTAGAGTTAGCAACGCTCTTTGCAACTTCTACTAAATTGCTATCTGGATATATAAACACCTTACCCTCTGGTACAAATCCTGCTGGGTGTCCAAATGCTGTAATATCTAAATCGTGTTTGCATAGTTTACTTGCGTATATTAAATCGCCTATCTTAAAATCTTCGTTAATTGCACCTGCTACACCACTAAATAGTAGGGTATCGCATCCAAAATGCTCTATTAAAATAGTTGCCGTAAGTGTTGAAAAGGCACACCCTATTTTAGAGTAAGCTACTACAACCTCAACACCTTTGTATTTTGCTTTATAGTATCTATTATCTGCGTAATCTACTCTTGATATATCATCTAACTTCTCTAAAAGTGGCTCTACCTCTTCTGGCATTGCTCCTAGTATTGCTATTTTCATTTTCTTCCTTATTAAACATTATTCACGGTAAATTTTATAGTGTGAATAAATGGACTTATATTATACTTTTTCTCAGAACTAAATAAGTTTTCTTTACTACACATCTTAACAAAGTCTCCATAAAATGGTACATTTATTTAGTTCCTTTTTATGGGATAATCTTATTCACAATAGTGATTATAATGTGAATATATTGGACTAATAGTTCTTGGTAATTTGAGCTAACGGAACGACACATAGGTCGTCCCCTACAAATGCCTAACCTATATCCTAAATCCTAAGCACTAAATCCTAAAGAGCTTCTAGCTCTTTAATGGTTTTTTCTAAACTAGCCATATCGCTAATGTTAAAGTGTGGCTTTTTTGTTAGCTTTTTGTTTAAGCCTTTTAGTACATTTCCGTGTCCAAACTCTATGTAGCAATCTACCTCATCATCTATTGCTAAAATCGACTGCTTGTATAGTACTGGCATTGTAAGTTGCTTCGGTAGTAACTCTAAAGCTTCGGCTTTGCTAGAGTAGCCTTTTGCTGTAACATTTGATACAACTGGTGCTATAAATTCATCTTTTATAACCTTTTCTAACTCTGCTTTAAATGGCTCTACTGCACTTTGCAAAAGTGGGCAGTGGCTTGCTACGCTCATATTTAAAAGCATTGCTCTTCTTGCACCTGCCTCTTTTAACTTTGGCTCTAACTCTACTAAATCTGCTTTAATACCTGCAATTACAATTTGCCCATCGCTATTATAATTTACAGCCCAAACTTGCTTACCAGCCTCTCTTTCGCTTGCACAAACTGATTCTACATCTTCATCGCTAAGTCCTAAGCTTACTAGCATTCCAACCTCTGCATCTTTGCAAGCGTCTGCCATTAACTGCCCTCTTTTGTTTACAAGACTTACTGCATCACTTACATCAAGTGCCCCTACAGATGCCAATGCACTAAGTTCACCCAAAGAGTGCCCTAAAGCGTAAGCTGGCTTAATAGCCATTTCGCTCTCAAATAGCTTATAAGCCATCATACTAACAAGCAAAATTGCCGGTTGTGTAAACTCTGTTTTTGCCAAATTATCATTCTCTGTAAAAAGAAGCTCTTTAAAATCAATCCCACTTTTGCTACTAGCTTCATCTAAAATAGACTTAGCCAACTCACTATTGTTATAAAAATCCTCTCCCATACCAACAGCTTGAGAGCCTTGCCCTGGGAATAAAAATGCACATTTCATTGTATATCCTTTGTTTTTTAAGCTTAAAGCTAAAAGCACAAAGCTTAAAGCTAACAATGTAGCTTCGCTTTTATTAAAAGAGGCGGAGCCACACAATCGGCTTTCAGCTTTATGCTTTCAGCTTTCAGCTCCCAAAATCGCTCCATCAACACCTGCTACTGCAACGCTCTCTATCTCATCTTCGTTACTAATTTTAGCTAAAACTTTACTATCCCACAAGTAGTTGTCTGCAACTTTTTGTATCTCCTTGGCTAACTCGAAACTGCAAATTATAAAACTTGCTCCTAAATTAGATGCAAAGATAGCCTCTTTTATGCTAGCAACCTCTACACCGTAAGCAATATCGTTAGCTTGGCAATATTTTGCTAACTCGTAAGGTGAATTAAAACTCTTTAACAGCACAATATCTTTTGGGCTGCTCTTTTTAATATCTTCTACAGACTCGACACTAAAAAAGTTAGGAGTTGGTAAATCTTTAACACCAAATATTAACATTTAAGCACACTCGTCACAGTAATATTTACCAGCTTTAAATATAGCCTCTTTTTTGGTAATAAAGACACCGCATTTGCTACACTCTACCAGAGTATCGCCATCTTCGTCTGCTTTTTTATCTTTTTTTTGTGGCAATTTAAACTCGCCTCCAAAGGCTTTATATAAAAAGTAAATCAGTGCACCAAAAAGTATTATTTTTAAAATCATATCTGTTTAATCCATAAGTAATTTCGTTTATCTTTTTGAACTATATCATATTTAAGCTGACTATTTAGCTCTTTTATCTCATCGTAAACTCTACTACCCTTATAAAAAAGAAATTCTGTTTCATTGCTACAAACTCGCTTTGTAAGTTCAAGTAACAGCTTTGTATTTGTAACTGCCCTAGAAGTAACTAAATCAAATGGCTCGTGTTCTAAATTCTCTACTTTATCTTTGAAAATAGTTAAATTTTTTAGCTCCAACTCTTGGCTCATAAGGCGTAAAAAAGTAGCTCGTTTATTTATAGGTTCAGCCAAAACACTCTCTGCCTCATCCCAAACCACAGCCCAAATAAGCCCAGGAAACCCAGCCCCAGTACCAACATCTAAAAAACTCTTAGGCTCCGGCATAAAAGTAGTAGGCAAAATAGAGTCGATAATATTCTCAACAATCGCCTCTTTACTCTTAGCTCCAGTAATATTATGCACTCTATTATACCACTCTAACTTATCAATAAACTTCTCTAACTTAGCCAGCTTAGAAGCCTCTAACTCCACACCAGCCTTTAGTAACACTTTTTCTAATTCCAATTCAACCCCTAACTTTTCACTTTTCACTATTAACTTTTCACTTACAAGAGGTGTCCCATCTGCTCTTTCTTAACTTGCAAATAACCTCTATTGCACTCATTTGGCTCTATGACTATTGGCACTCGCTCTACAATTTCAAAACCCTCTAATGCATCTAACTTTTTAGGGTTATTCGTAAGAAGTTTTAACTTTTTTATGCCAAAATACGAAAGTATATCTCTTACAATATCGTATGTTCGCTCATCCGCCTTAAAACCTAACTGATGGTTTGCCTCTATTGTATTTAAGCCCTTATCTTGCAAAGCGTAAGCATTTACCTTATTAAATAGCCCAATATTTCGCCCCTCTTGACGGTGGTATATTACCATTCCACCACTTTTTGCTATCTGCTTTAAGCTAGCTTCTAACTGCTCGCCACAATCGCATTTTAAAGAGCCTAAAACATCGCCAGTTAAACACTCTGAATGTACACGCACAAGTGGTACTTCGGGGAGATTTTCGGTAAATATTACTAAATGCTCTCTATCGCCCTCTTTAAACGATTGTATTTTGAAATTTCCATACTTTGTTGGCAAATTGGCAATGTTCGAGATTTTACTACTTTTCACGAGCTAGCTACCTTTTTTTAAAAACTTTGGCAAATTATACTAATTTTTTTACTTCTTTTAGGTAAAATCTAATAAAAAAAAGCCAAAAGCTTAAAGCCAAAAGCTTAAAGCCAACTATGAGGCTTCGCTTTTATTAAAAAAAGCGGAGCTTCTATGTTAGCTTTAAGCTTTATGCTTTTAGCTTTTAGCTTCCCAAAGGGAAATCCTTGGCACAAGTACCTTGTACACACTGCAAATTAGAGTTTGATGAATCTGTTATGATTAAAGAAGAGGAGAGTGGCAAGACTCTATACTTCTGTTGTAAAGGTTGCGAAGGGGTTTATCATCTTTTAAATGCAAAAGATTTAGATGGATTTTATGAACAACTTGGTAATAATAAACTCGAACCTGTAAAATTAGATGCAAATGATGATTTAGAGCGTTTCGATTTAGAGGGCTTTAAAAAGAAATTTGTAAAGACTACAAAAGATGGCTTTAGCGAAATAAATTTAATAATCGAAGGTATCCACTGCTCTGCTTGTGTTTGGCTAAACGAAAAGGTGCTTCACCAAACCGACGGCGTTATAGAAGCAACAATTAACTACTCTAACAATAAAGCCAAAGTTATTTGGGATGAAGATGAGATAAAGCTATCTAAAATTATCGAAACAATTCGAGCTATCGGCTACAACGCCTACCCATACGACCCAGCAATTCAAGAAGAAAAAGCTGTTAAACTTAGAAACGAATACTACTCTCGAATTTTGGTAGCCGTATTTGCAACTATGAATATTATGTGGATTGCAATAGCTCTATACTCTGGCTACTTTACAGGTATGCAACAAAGCAAAAAGAATATTCTTCATTTTGCTGAATTTGTACTTGCAACACCTACGCTATTTTACAGTGGTTCTATATTTTTTAGAGGTGCATATTATGGGCTTAAGAACAAATTTATAAATATGGATGTTCTTGTAAGTGCAGGAGCTACTTTAGCATATATTTACTCGGTTTATGCTATGATTACTAAGCAAGGCGAAGTCTATTTTGATTCGGTAACTATGATTATAACTTTTGTTCTTGTTGGTAAATATTTAGAGATTTTAAGTAAGAAAAAAGCAGCTGATACGCTCGATAAAATTGCAAGCTCAAGCCCTACCGAAGCATTAGTCGTAGAGGGTGATAATAAAGTTTTAAAATCTATAGAAATTATTGAAGAGGGCGAAATTATAGAGTTGAAACCTGGGGAAAAGGTAGCAATAGATGGAGTCTTAACCAAAGGTAAGGCATCTTTTGATTTAAGTATTTTAACAGGCGAGAGCGAGCCAATTTTAAAAACAGTTGGTGATGAAATAGTTAGTGGTTCTATGGTAATAGATAGCGTAATAGAGTATAAAACAACAAAACGAGAAAATAACTCGCTTCTTCACAACATCACAGAACTACTAAGTGATGCAATTACTAAAAAACCACATATAGAGCAGTTGGCAAACCAAGTTAGTGGCTACTTTAGTGTAACAATACTTTTAATTGCAATAGCTACATTTTTAGGGTGGTACTTTATAGTTGGGGCTGGTTTCGAGAAAGCTTTGATTGTATCTATTTCTGTAATTGTTATCGCTTGCCCTTGTGCTTTGGGGCTTGCTACTCCTATGGCTACACTTATTGGTATCTCAAAAGCCGCCAAAGAGGGCATACTGTTTAAAGAGGCGAGCAAAATAGAAACGATGGCAAAAACTACACTTTTAGCACTCGATAAAACAGGCACAATTACAGTAGGTAAGCCGATTGTTGTAAATTATAAAGAGTATAGAGATTACGATAAAAACTTGCTTTACTCTTTGGTTAAATCTTCAAACCACCCAATAAGTAAAGGTGTTAAAAACTATCTACTAGAGCATTTCGATTTAAAAGAGTTAGAATTGCAAGAGCATAAAGAGTTGCAAGCAAAAGGTGTAAAAGCAAGTTATGAAAATAGTAATTTACTTGGTGGAAATTTGGAACTTTTAAAGCATAATAGTATAAACTTTGAGTATAGTTGTGATAACTCATTATATATTTTTGCAATCGATGGCGAAGTAGTAGCACTTTTTGAACTTAGCGATATTGTTAAGCCTAAAGCAAAAGAGTTTATAAAGAGTGTTAAAAAGCTTGGTATCAAAGTAGTAATGCTAACAGGCGATAGAGCCGAAGTAGCAAACAAAATAGCAAAAGAGGTAGGCATAGAGCAAGTAGAAGCAAACTTGCTACCGCAAGATAAAGCTTCGCTAATCGACAGCTACCACGAAAAAGGCGAAATAGTAGTAATGGTTGGCGACGGTATAAACGACTCTATAGCCTTGGCAAAAAGCGACATAGCAATAGCTATGGGCAGTGGAGCAGATATTGCAGTAGAGGTTAGCGATGTTGTACTTCTAAATAACTCTTTAGAGAGTTTAAAAGATTCATTTGTTATTGCAAAAAATGTATTTAAGAGTATTAAACAGAATTTATCATTAAGTTTATTGTATAATGTCATAGCAGTTCCACTGGCAGTTATGGGCTATGTTACTCCACTTGTTGCCGCACTAGCAATGAGCTTAAGCTCTTTAAGTGTTGTGGCAAATTCGTTTAGAATTAGAAAAAGCTGAAAGCTGAAAGCTATAGTGTGGCTTAGCCACATTTTATAAAACAGCTACATTGTAAGCTTTACGCTTACAGCTTTACGCTTTGTGCTTTTTCAGCCCAAGGCTAAAAACAAAAGGATAATAATGAGTGATAATATAATTATTTTAATGCTAGGTATATCAACCTTTTTAGGTGCACTTGGGCTCTGGGCTCTACTTTGGGGTTTAAAGAGTGGGCAATTTAATGACCAATCTAAATTTTTAGACACAGCACGATATGATAGTGAAGAGGATTATAAAGATGCTGTAATGATGGAGCAGAAGAAAAAAGATGCCATCAAAAGAAAAAAAGAGAAAGAGAAAAACTATATGCCTAACGATTAGGCATTAGAGGGATATTATGGATTTATTCGATTTTGATTTTAGTGAAAATAGTGATGGAGAGAAGAGTAAAATTATACTTTTCGATACCGAAACAACAGGAACAAATAGCGACGACCAAATTATAGAGATTGGTGCTATTGTAGAGGATTTAGACGAAGCTTACGAGCAGTATTATGAACTGTGTGCAACAACCAATAACAAATTAATAGATGTAAATGCTATGGCAGTTCACGGTATTAGAAACGAAGAGTTAGCAGGCAAACAGCCCTTTGAACAGAGTGACTTTTACAAGAGAGTGCAAGAGTTAAATACGCCAACAAACTATTTAGTAGCCCATAACTTGCCATTTGATTTAGCAAGATTAGAGTACTATGGCTTTAGTGCCAAATGCAAACTTATAGATACATTGCAGTGTGCAAAACATCTATTTGAACTTGGCGAAGTTTTAGGCGAGTGGGATTATGCACTGCCAAACTATAAGCTTCAGACTTTTAGATATATTCTGTTTAACAAAGAGCAAGAGGATAGCATTGCTAAAAAGTATGGTGTAGATATTAAAGCACACAATGCAATAGGCGATGTTGTGATACTTAAGATGTTTTTCGATGTACTAATAGAGAGAGTTCAAAAACAAAACCCAAATTTTGATAAACAAGATGCACTAAATGAGCTAGTAGAGTTAAGCTCTAAGCCAGTATTAGTTAAAACATTTAATTTTGGAAAATACAAAGGCAAATTAATAAAAGCTGTGCTAGAGATAGATAGAGGCTACTTAGAGTGGCTATATAGAGATATTAAGAAAAAACGAGATAGTGGCGAAAGTATAGATGAAAATATGTACAGCACACTAAAAACAGTACTGGAGCAGAGATGATAGCAATAGTAAACTACAATATGGGAAACTTAGGCTCAGTATATAACGCTTTTGAAAAAGTGGGTGCAAAAGCAAAAATAGAGAGCGACCCCAACAAATTAAAAGATTACGATAAGCTAATTCTACCCGGAGTAGGAGCATTTGGCGACGCAATGGAACACTTAAACAACACAGGTTTAAGCGACGCCATAAAAGAGTACGCAAAAAGTGGAAAGTACATAATGGGAACATGTCTTGGAATGCAACTTCTTTTTAACAGTAGCGAAGAGTTCGGAGCAAACGAGGGGCTAGGCTTAATAGATGGCAAAGTGGTAGCTTTTGAAAAGAGCAAATTTGACAACCAAAACCTAAAAGTACCCCACATGGGCTGGAATGAACTATTTACCCAAAGAGAAGATAAAATCTTCGCAAACTTACCAAAAGAGTTCTACCTATACTTCGTACACTCATACCACGCAATATGCGACGACAAATACGCAATAGGTAAAACAAAATATGGATACGAATTCGTAAGTGCCGTAAACAAAGAAAACATCTACGGCTTCCAACCCCACCCAGAAAAAAGCCACAACCAAGGCTTACAAATTATAGAAAATTTCGCTAAAATATAAAGGTTAGTTTATCCCGGATTATTTGTAATTGTAGGGGCGACCTATGTGTTGCCCCGTAAGTTTTAATAAATATATAACTTTGCCAAAGAGAATAAAAAGCCCCGCATTAAGGAGACAAAATGAACCAAGAACATTTTATAAAAAACATAGAGATAAAAAACTTTAAACTGTTTAAGGACTTCAAAGCCGAAGGCTTCGGACGTGTTAATCTTATTGGTGGGAAAAATAATGTTGGAAAGACAGCTTTTATGGAGGCTTGTTATATAACTCAAGCATATAATATAAATTCTTTTTACAATAACCTACTCGAAATTAATACACATAGAAATATTATAAATAACTTATTATCTAAAAGTGGCAGAGAAGAAGAT
>WFYP01000165.1 GCA_015490055.1 Nitratifractor sp. | reverse complement strand
ATTTTTTAACTCTTTCAACCAAAGAAGCATATAAAGAGTTTAGAGAGAAGAGGTTGGAGACTCAAGACCCATTTGAGTTGATTAAATATTTAGGAAATTACTCTGAATTAAGAGATGAGTATATTAATAATTTAAAAAATACTATTAAAAAGAATAGCCTTTTAGCTTATGATAGTTATCGTTTGGATATATAGGATATAATAGTAAAAAACTAAAGAGTCAATATGTCATTAGCCAGATTAGGTCTATGCCCTGAAATTTTAAAAGCTTTAAAAGATAGAGATTACAACTTAGCAACTCCTATTCAAAAAGTACTAATCCCTGTAATGTTACAAGGTCATGATATTATGGCTGGAGCTCAAACTGGTACAGGTAAGACAGCAGGTTTTACTCTACCTATTTTACAAGAACTTTATAAAGATATTAAAGTTGGTGAACATCGGTTAAAAGCTATTATTGTAGTTCCTACACGAGAACTTGCAAAACAGGTTCATGAGAGTGTTGAGAGTTATGGAAAATACTTGCCCCTAAAATCTATAGTACTCTATGGTGGTGCAAATATGACTTCTCAAGCCAATAGACTAAAAAGTGGAGTTGATATTGTTATTGCTACCTCTGGGCGACTCTTGGAGCATATTGGTAAAAAAAATATCTCTTTAGAGTCTGTTAGATATTTAGTTTTAGATGAGGCAGATACCATTTTAGATATGGGTTTTGTGCATGAGGTAATGCAGGTGATTGAAAAGTTACCTAAAAAGAGACAAAATGTTCTAATCTCAGCAACACTTTCGGGTTCTGTAAAGCGTTTATCTCAGAGGATTCTTAATAAACCAAAACTTATTGAAGTAGACAGCATGGGAACATCAGCTCAAAATGTTGAGTTATTAGTTTACCCTGTAATCAAAGAGAAAAAGATGGAACTACTCTCTTTTTTAATTGGTTGGCGTAACTATAAACAGGTTTTGGTCTTTGTGAGAAAAAAACAAGAAGCTGATGAGGTTGCAAAGGAGTTAAACTTAAGTGGATTAAAGACATCAGTTATTCATGGAGATAAGAGTTCAGGAGTACGTACTAGAGCCTTAGAAGCTTTTAAAGAGGGAAAAGTTAGGGTATTAGTAGCAACAGATATTGCATGTCGTGGTTTAGATATTCCTAACTTAGAAGTAGTAATGAACTTTGATATTCCTCATGTAACAGGTGATTTTTTGCATAGAATTGGTCGAACAGGTAGAGCAGGAAAAAGAGGTCTTGCTATTACGTTGGTTTCCACTAAAGAGGAGGTTGCATTAAAAGATGTAGAACGTCTAATGGGAAAGGCTATAAAACGAGAAGAGATAGAGGGTTACACACCACCAAAGCTTGAAAAAACACAACGAGGAGCTAGAAAAGTAGTTGATAGAAAGAAAAAGACTGACGGTGCTTTTGGACGGAAGAAGAATAGCTCTACACCTACTAAAAAGAAGCGTAAAACTACTAAGCGTGATAAGTGGCGTTCCTAAGTTTTTTATGCCTCTTAGCTTTATTGAAAATTATAAATTAAAGACTTCAATCCATCAGAAAGCCTAAAATCGTTCTCTTCTACTTGTTTGAGTATCTTTATAGCTCTATTTTTAGAAATAATCTCTTTTTCTAAAAGTTTCAAGAGAATCCCAATAAATCCAATAATATTAATTTCTAAAGATTGAGCAATCTTTCGTCCCTTTCTCTCGTCGATAATTAAAGGGAGCTCAAGTTTTTTTGCTAATGTAATAGATTCTGATTCTCCTCTATCTAATCTTTTTATAAGCATTTCATACATATCATTATGCTCTATGGCAATAAGTTTTAATTTACTTGATAATATGAAAGAGTCAATCTTCTCTTTATGATAAAACTTTTGAGTAATTTCATTGTATACTTCATCTGTGATAATTATCTCTTTAAAAAGTTCAAAAAGAAGAGAGAAATTATCAGTATCTAAAAGTGTTATAAGAGTAGAGCTATCTGCAATAATTATCTTCATAAATCTTTAAATGCTTTCAACTCATTTTTTACATCAGAAATATCATAATCTATTACAGGCATATTCATAGAGGAAAACATTCTACGAAGCTTATCTTTTCGTACTCCTAAAAACTCTGCCAATTTACCAAATGAAATTTCACCTTTTTTATATAAGTCAAAATAGAGAAGCTCTTTTATGCTTTGGTTAATGATACCATCATCAAGTGGTAGAGTAATCCCTATTGGTTTTCCATGTTTAGTAACAAATACAGCTTTACCCTCAGAAAGATAAGATGTCATGGTTGCTGGATTGTTTTTTATCTCTCTCAATGTTACACTTTCCATCTTTTAACCTTTTTAACTACAATTTGTAGGATATAATATCGTAATTATAGAAATTTTTACTTAATTAAGACTACTAACGCTGTTGTACCTCTCGTATGGCATCTAAAAGTTTCTCTTCTGTAATGGGTTTCACAATAAATGAACCTGCCCCAAGTGCAAGAATCTCTTTACTTCTTACATCATTAGAAGAGACAGCAATAATGGGTATATTGTTTTTACTATTAGTATTGAAATAGTGTTTTAAAAACTCAGAACCATCCATTCTAGGCATTTCAACATCAAGTAAAATAAGTTGAATATCTGGATTTT
>WFYP01000164.1 GCA_015490055.1 Nitratifractor sp. | reverse complement strand
GAATTAGGTTAAGCACTATATCATATTCTACTTTTTTAGAACCAAACATACTACTAGCAGAAAAACCACCATGCTCTATATTTAATTTTTTACTCTTTTTTAGATAATCTCTTGAGCTAAAAAACTTAGATTTCATATTTTCACTATCTATAAGATAGAAATCTCTATTTGCATCTACAAATATAAATAGTGGAGTATGCTTTTTAAGAACATTTTTTACCGTAATTGCACTTACAATACTAATTTCATGCTCATAACTTGACCCACCAAAAACTATTGCTATTTTCATTTTTAATATACCTTTTAAATTATACTTTTATTATTTCTAAAATAAGGGAATGGCAATAAACACTCACCCACAAACTTCAAACTTTTAACTTTTAACTTTCAACTTACTTAACTCGACTAGCAAACTCTTTAAACACATAAGCACTCTCATGTGGTCCTGGGCTTGCTTCTGGGTGGTGTTGTACTGAGAATACATCTCTGTTTTTATACTTTATACCCTCTATTGTGTTATCGAATAGGTTTGTATGCGTAACCTCTGCCACTTCTGTAATATTATCTGGAACATTATAGTTATGGTTTTGTGCTGTAATTTCCACTTTACCCTCTGCATTTTTCACAGGATGGTTACCACCATGGTGTCCGAACTTTAGTTTATATGTATCGTAACCATTTGCAATAGAGAGCATTTGATGCCCAAGGCAAATTGCAAACATTGGAATATTTGCACTAAGTAGCTTTTGAGTAATCTCTTTTTGCTCCTCTAATACTAGTGGGTCGCCAGGTCCATTAGATAAAAATACTCCACCAATTTCGCCAGCTTCAAACTTATCTATAACTATTTGAGCATCTGTATCAGCTGGAACAACTTCAACTTCTAAGCCAGCTGTTACTAACTCATTTAAAATATTTCTTTTAATTCCAAAATCATAAGCTACAACTTTTTTAGATGTTAATGGTTTTGTATATTCAAATTTAGCAGCATCATACTTACCAGTAGTATGGGTATATGGCTCTTTTGTTGTAACCTCTTTTATATAGTTAATTTCAGAAATTTTAGGGCTATTTTCTAAAACTTTTGCAAGCTCCTCTTTAGAGCTAATCTCTGTAGAGGCTACCATCTCCATAGCACCTTGGTCTCTTAACATTTTTGTTAAGTATCTTGTATCTACTTCGCAAATACCGATAGTATTATTCTCTTTTAAAAGCTTACTTAACGGTTGTTCACATCTAAAGTTAGATGGTCTATCTTGATAATTTCTTACAATTACACCCTTGCAGTAAGCTTTAGAGTTTAAATTTTCGTAATCTTCGCTATTAACTCCTACATTTCCAATCTCTGGCATTGTAAATGTAATAAACTGCCCTGCATAGCTTGGGTCTGTAATTATCTCTTGGTATCCCGTAAGAGATGTATTAAATACAACTTCGCCAACTGCTGTACCCTCTGCTCCAAAACTTTTAGCCTCTATAAATAGTTCATTTTCGAAATATAACCATACTTTTTTCACTGCAACACCCCTATATTAAACCGCGACGAGTTAGCTCTTCTTGGAAATATCTTTCATAAAGAATTTCATACTCTTCGCTTCCTGGCATAACTTCTTTCTCTAGGCTTCTAATTTTATTATAAACCACATCATCTATCTCTTCGTAACTTCTTGCAAACTCTTTAAATGAGTTAAAGATTACATTTTTTACCTGGTTATCGTTTACTTCATACTCTATTAGATACTCTTCGTAAAGTTCATCTAAAATTTTATGAGATATATCGCTATATCTATCGTCATAATTCATTATAATACCAAATTCTGGAGCAAGACGCTTTTTAATCATAAAGAAAAGTTGTCTCTCGTCTGCTCTTTGCATTTCAATATCTTCGTAATTCTCTTCTAAAATATCTTGAACCTTGCCATCTAACTCTCTCTCTTTTTTTAAGTTCTCTAATATAATCTCTTTTGCTGCTGCAACTACATCATCTTTGCCTTTTAGCAACTTTACAAATGGAGCATTTATTAAATCTACAGCTATCTTTCTAGCTACAAATTCACTCTGGTTTGGCTTTAGTCTCATAACTACTCCTTAGTCTCTAATAATAGTATCGTCTCTATCTGGCGATGTAGAGATTATACCCACTTTTGCACCGCATAGCTTTTCTAATTCTAAAATGTAATCTTGTGCCTCTTTTGGTAAATCGCTAAACTCTCGCACACCTTCGCTCTTTTCCCAACCTTTAAAGCTTTTGTAAATTGGCTTAATATCTTCTAAAGTGTATGGAACATAATCTATCTCTTTACCCTCAAACTCATATCCAACACAAACTTTTACTTCATCTAAACCATCTAAAACATCTAGCTTCATTAAAGAGATATTGCTAACACCATTTAGTCTAACAGCATGACGCATAGCAACAGCATCGAACCATCCGCATCTTCTTGGTCTCCCTGTGGTTGTACCAAACTCGTGCCCTTTTTCTCTTAAATACTCACCTTTTTCGCCTAAATCTTCACTAGGGAATGGGCCATTACCAACACGCGTACAGTAAGCTTTAGCAATACCAATTACATTGCCAATTTGATGTGGTGCAATACCCAAACCACTACAAGCACCTGCACTAATTGTTGTAGAGCTTGTAACATATGGGTAAGTTCCATGGTCGATATCTAACATAGTTCCTTGTGCACCCTCTAGCAGTACTCTTTTGTTGCTATCTAATGCATCCCAAGCCATTAGCGTTGTATCTGTAATGTAAGAGCCAAGTGCCTCTTTATACTCTTTTAACTCTGCTAAAAGCTCCTCTTTGTTTGGAGTAGATACACCCATTGCATCAAAAATTGGCTTATTTATTTTAAAGTAACCCATAATACCATCGCAAAGCTTTTCTGGATTTAAAAGCTCGCCAACCCTATGCCCTACTCTTGTGATTTTATCACCATATGCTGGTCCAATACCCTTACCAGTTGTACCAATAGCTTTATCGCCTTTTAATCTCTCTCTTGCCTGGTCAATCTCTGCGTGGTATGGTAAAAGTAGGTGTGCCTTATCTGATATATAGATTCTGCCATCAATATCATCAAACTGCTCTAACTCTTTTATAAAATCTTTTGGAGATAGCACAACACCATTTCCAACAACATTTATCGCCTTTTTATTAAGTACGCCAGATGGCACTAAATGTAAAGCATAAGTTTTACCCTCTGTTACAATAGTATGCCCCGCGTTATGCCCACCTGCAAAACGACATACATAATCATACTTTTGTGCCAAATTATCAACAATCTTACCCTTACCTTCGTCGCCCCACTGAAGCCCTACTATTAAATCTGCCCTATTCATCTCTTGCATTTAATCCCTTTGCATCTTTTTTGCTATTACTGTGTCGGTATATAGTGCAAAACCACTACCTTCGACATCTTGTATAGTGTATATTCCACCAGTTAAATATAGTTTTTCGCCTTCAAATGCTCTAAATACTAACGAATTGTAGTAACGCATTGGTGCATAGTATAGAGGCGAAATTAAAATATCTTCTAAATCAATTTTGCTAGCTATATCTTTTAACTTAGAAAGCTCTGCTTTTATATCTTCTGGATAGATAGATAAATCTTCTAAATCTTTTACACTCTCTATATTCACCAAGCTATCAATCCAAGCATAAGATGAGTTTAAAATCTTCTCTAAGCGAATATTTTTAATATCGTCCAAATCAAAGCCGTAATTCTTAACTAAAGTGTGTGCTAGTGCAATATTTGCTAACTGAAAACTACTGTTAATCTCTTGTTTTTTCAAAATTTCAATAGCAATGTTTGCTGACTCTTCTAAACTACCGCCAATAATCTCTGCCCCAATTTGGTGCACCTCTGTAGTTGGATATATAAATGTCGGCTGAATATAAAACCATTTTTTTATATTTTCGCTTCTTGCAAGTCTTTTTGTAGCAATTCTTACAACATCTACTGTAGAGTCTGCTCTAAGGCTTATAGTGGAGTTTTGCGAGTCATTTACTCTAATTAAAACTCTGCTGTCGTTAAACACATTGTGTTGGTGGTACGAAAATAGAGGTGTAGATATTTCGCTAAAACCTAAATTCTCTAAAATTTCTGCACTAGAGTTCTCTATTTGGCGTTTTATCTTTGCACTTTCGCCAAAGTAGAGCCGGCTATTGCTAGGTATTTCGTGTTCGTAAATCATTTAATCTCCGATGCAAAAACTTCGCTAAATACTTTAGCCCCAACGCCACTATACTCTATGCGTCCTAAGTCTGCCAATGCACTCTCGATAGCATTTACAACCCACAACATATCGCTACTCTCTATTAATCCCATATTGTTAATTCTAAAAATTTTACCCTTAAGATGGTCTTGCCCACCTGCTACATTTACACTATATTTTGTCTTTAATAGTTTTCTAATATCTTCTGCATTCTCATCTATAACAGTAGCCATAGCTTTTGCCGGAGTTGCTGGGTAAATTTTTAAACCAATAGCTTCTAAGGCACTATTTAAAGCCTTTGCTCTTGCTGCTGTAACGCTGTAAAGCTTATCTAATCCACCAAACTCTTCTACCAAATCAAATATTTTATTTAATCCTATAATTAAAGTAGTTGCCGCAGTATAAGCAGTTGTATTTTTTTGCTGTTTAGAAATTTCACTAGCTAAATTTAAATAATAGCCACTACCTTTACCAATTCTCTCTACAGCTTTATTACTTAAGCCAACCATTGCAAGCCCCGGAGGTAACATAAGAGCCTTTTGGCTACCAGCAATTAGTGCATCTATATTAGTTACATCTATTGGCTCTACACCAACTGCTGTAATACCATCTGCAATAACCATAATATCGCTATTTATCTCTTTAACTGCTTTTGCAATCTCTTCTACAGGGTGTCTTAAGCCCCCTGCACTTTCGCAAACTTGAATAGCAATAGTATCAACATCGCTATTTTCTGCAAGTGCCTTTTTAACATCTTCTACACTCGCTGGCGTATTCCACTCGTACTTAAGCTCTACCAACTCTTTACCATGAGCTTTAGCAATCTTTCCAAAACGCTCGCCAAATTTACCAGCATTTATAGTTAAAACTTTGCTTTTGCAAATATTAATAATCGATGCTTCCATTGCACCAGTTCCAGAACTAGCAATCATAACGGCTTCGTCCATACCAAAAAGTTTTAGTAAAGACTCTCTAGCTTCTTTAAAAATAGCTTCAAATTCTGGGGTTCTATGGTGAATTGTCGGTGCACTCATTGCAACTCTAACAGCTTCGAGTACTGGTGTTGGACCAGGAGTAAATAGTAACATCTCTTATATCCTTATATAAAAATCGTAAGATTATATCTAATTTTCTATTAGGGTGAGTTTTATATCAATAATTAACTATATAAAATATTTTCAAACAC
>WFYP01000163.1 GCA_015490055.1 Nitratifractor sp. | reverse complement strand
GCTAATAGAGCAATATTAGTTATATCTTCAATTTTTACTCTACTATCGCTAATTGTTTTACTTTTACATACTTATAAAACAAACCCTAATGCAGTAATGATTTTTATGGGTTTTATTATTATATCTATGATATTTGAAATAACATATGGACGATATGTAAGAGGTTCTTTTTTTAACAGAGCTTATTTCAAAAAGAGTAAAATAAATATTATAGTATAATTAAAAAAAGATTTCTTAAAAAGAGTCTAATAAAATTAAGGAGAAATTATGACACCACAAGAACAAGAGATAAAGGCTATGAAAAGCGAAATTATAAAAGAGCTTAGAGCTGTTTTTAAAGCAAATATGAAAGTTTTCGATTGGGATATTCCAGAAAACGATGACGATGCTTCAGCTCAACTAATTTTAGATACAATGCAAGAGGCTTTAGATGAGTTAAAAGAAGAAGTTAAAGCTGGTAAATATAACAATTATTAAGGAGAAATTATGAGCAATACATTAAAACATATCGAAAAAATTAAAGAGAGAATAAAAGAATCCAAAGAGTTAAGTGACGAAGAGAAAAGTAATGCAGTAGAACATATCCAAGAGTGGTACGCAGAAGACAAAGCTTGGGGAGCTTTTATTGGAGAGTTAGCTAAAATATCACCTAAAGTAGAGGCTATTTTAGTAGAGTTAGGGTTAATATAATTTATAAAATTCCTTCTACATAATTCCCAACTTGATTGGGAATTCTAAGCTTCTAATATTTAGGGCACTTTCATTGCCATCAAGTTAAGGATTTTATAGCCGTATAATAGAATTAGTTATTAATATGCCATCGCCGTCATTCCCGTGAAAACGGGAATCTACAATTTTAACTGTCTATAAGTTGCAATTTAACTTTTTTGACAATTTAAACCGTGGATTCCCGTTTTCACGGGAATGACGCAGTGGCTAACTTTTAGCTTTGTGCTTTAAGATTTATACATTTTATGAGCTTTAAATCCTTAAAGCATCTGTATCAAAGGCTTTTAGAAATGGATATAGTATCAATTCTATTAATCTCTACAATTATCATTGTTTTTCTATTTGACTTTACCAATGGCTTTCACGACTCTGCCGATATGGTTGCAACTGCTATTGCCTCTAGGGCTATGAGTGCATCAGTGGCTATTGCTATTGTAAGTATATTTACATTTTTAGGTCCATTAATTGCAGGCTTAGCTGTTGCAGATACAGTTGGTACTTTTGTAGATATGCATGGTTTACAAATTGAGCATGCACAAGTTTTAGTTATAGGTGCACTTTTAGCGGCTGTAACTTATAATATTATTACTTGGAAATTTGGTTTGCCCTCTTCTACTTCTAACTCTTTAGCTGGCGGATTAGTTGGTGCAGGCTTATATATTGTTGGCTCAAAGCATATAAATTGGGGTATAGAAGCCCTGCAAAATGGACACTTAACAGGTCTATCAAAAGTTTTAGCAGGTCTTTTTTTATCTCCATTTTTTGGATTTATAGTAGGGTTTATTATTTTAAAACTTATCTTTTTTATATTCAAACGCTTTACAATTAAAATAAGAAAACTTTTTGTTATTACTCAATATTTTAGTGTCGCTTGGCTTGGTTTTTCACATGGTGCAAACGATGCCCAAAAAGGTATGGCAATAATTGGAATGATGCTTTTAGCTTCGCACCATACAACACATTTTACTATACCTTTATGGGTAGTTATCTACTGCTCTACAGCTATAACTCTTGGTACAATGATGGGTGGCTGGAGCATTATTAAAACTCTGGGCTTTGAACTTTTCGAAGTAAAACTAATACACTCTGTTGCCGACCAATTAGGTGCAGCTTTAATCAATACATTGGCAACAAGTATAGGAGCACCAACCTCAACAACACAAGTTGTAACAGCAACACTTTTAGGTGTAGGAGCAGCACAAAAGCCTTCGCATGTTGGCTGGAGACGAGCTGGGCAAATTATTTTAGGCTGGCTTGTAAATGTACCAACATCTATACTTTTAGGTGCAAGTTACGCATATATTTTAATACATATATTAATTAGGAGCTAATTAATGATTACATCATTTATAAAAAAGTATATTTTACCAAAAAAGATAGATTTTATCAGTGCTATGAGCGAGCATGCTTTAATTATAAAAAAGATGACAGATAATCTATATAAATGTTTTATTCAAAACAATAGTAACGCTTGTTCACTGATTTTAGAGCAACAAAAAGAGGCGGTTGAAATTCGTGATAAAAATATGAAAGATTTGCTAAATGTCTTTATTACACCTATCGATAAAGAGTCGATTTACCGCGTAACTACGCAACTAGATTGGATTGCAATTAGTATAAAACACTTTATGCTAGAGGCTCAAGCTTATGGTATTTATAAATTAGATAGTGATTTTGCACAATTAATAAAACT
This sequence comes from Nitratifractor sp., assembly GCA_015490055.1. Classification (GTDB taxonomy): domain Bacteria; phylum Campylobacterota; class Campylobacteria; order Campylobacterales; family Sulfurovaceae; genus JAADEQ01. The sequence goes on along the minus strand of WFYP01000163.1, from coordinate 2,454 downwards.
TTTGCAACTGCAAATTCAACTACTCACAGCAGGTTTTAAAACCGTTAAAAAAGAACCACAAAGTACAGCAAAAAATGCCCAAAGAGTCCGTGATGTATATGATGAATTGGTTTCTATATACATAAACAATATGGCAAAACTTGCAAATTCAAAAAATTCAAACACAACTTTTTCTAAACGAGAACTATTGGCACAAATTAAAGATACAAGCCAAAGAATGAGAATAACGGCAAACTATTTAGAAGATATTATTATGAAAATGAGTTAAGAATTTTACTAAAAGTAGAGAAAATTTATTAAAAACCTAACTCTTCATTAACTAAAATTATCGTTGTTCTACCCTCTCTATCTCCAGTAATATATGTAAACTTGTTAGCAATATTGTCAGGGTTGTAGTGAGGCTCTTTGCCCATAGATATGGCTTTGCTATTCATTCTATCTATATTTAGTGGAATTGATACCTCAGAAACTCTTTTGAATCCATCTTCTAAAGTATCTACTAACTTATTTTTACCTACAATTAAAAGTACTTTTTTAGGTCCAAATATTTGGGCAGCAACTCTGTTTCCGTCGCCATCTACATTTACTAAGTAGCCATCTTTTGTAATTGCGTTACAACTTGTAATGTAGAGGTCGCTTAATATACCTTGGCGTCGGCGCTCTAAATTCTCCTCTTTACTAATACCCTCTTCGTATTGATTGTATAGTTCGATATTATCTAGTTTTGTCAAATACTCCAGCAAACCAATTTGAGCTACGGTTGTAGAACCACCTAATCCTATTTTTTGCCCATCTTTTATAAACTCTTTAGCTTTGTTAAAAGCCTCTGTAGCATCTGAAACTTCTATAACTTCAAAGCCATTATTCTCTAAATTGTTGATTCTCTTTTGCATTGTCTCACTTTATTTTATATCGTTTTTTATCCAAGATATTATCTCATCTCTGCTAGCTCCACCAATTTTTTTATCTACAAGTTTACCATTTATATAGAGTAGCATTGCTGGGATAGTATGGATACCTAATTTAGTTACGCCACCTAAATCGACATTGTACTCTGCAAATAGTACTTTTTTCCCAAGAACTCTTTTTGCAGCTTCAAATTCTGGTTTCATTACAGAACAAGGCAGACACCAAGGTGCCCAAAATTTAACAACTACTACATGTTTAGAGTGTATAACCCTATTATAACTCTTAGGTCCAACAGAATAAGCAGATGCAAATGTTGTAAAAATTGCTAAAATTAATAACAGTTTTTTCATAATAATCCTTTAATATTTTTTACGCCATTATAGCAGAAAAATAAGTACTAAAAGTGTATTTGTAAATATGTTGATAGTACGGAATTATTCCATACTATTAAAAGTCGTCGAAGTCTATACTGTTTTTAGCGTAGTTTGTTACATTGGTCTCGAAGAAGTTCTGTTTTACATCATTCATTGCCAAGTTTTTATCTACCAATTTTTGCAAATAAGTCTTTTCGCTCTCTTTAAATATTGGCTCTAAGCCTATTCTTTTTAATCTTTCGTTGGCGTAGTTGTAAACGGTACTCTCTATTAAATCTTCTCTAAGCCCCATAATAGAGTAATTATTTATTAAATATTTTCCATACTCAAGCTCGATATCTACAGCTTCTTGTATCATTTCGTATGTTTTATCTATTACAGATGTAGAGATTTTATTCTCTTTTTGAAGAGTCTTAAAAATATTAGCAAATAGTGGTAGGTGTGTATTTAACTCATCTCTTGAGATGAACTTAATCATATCTCTAGCACCTGGTACTTTGTCGCCAAGTACATATATATAGCTAAAGCCAAGCAGGAAGTAGATACCCTCTAAGTTTACACTAGCCATTGCAGATAAAAGCATACCTTCGGCACTATCCTCTTTGTCTATATATCTTGCAAACTGTTCGGAGATTCTGTTGTTTTTGCGCATTAGTGCATCGTCTTTTTTATAAAGGTCGAAAACTTCGTTTGAATTTCCTGCTGCATCTAGCAGTACTGCGTACGATTTAGAGTGGTTTACCTCTTGCATCATTTGCAAAGTTAGAGTGGCTTTTACAAGTTTGTTTGTCGCAAGGCGTCTAAAGTCGCTTAAGTACTCCTCTTGAGCCGAATCGTTAAAGCTTAGCTGTGCGAAAGTTAGTTTATAAATCTCTTTTTCATTATCGCTTAACTGCTCGAATGCCTTCTTCTCACCAGAGGTATTTACTTCGCTAGGAAACCAAGTATTTGCATTCATTAAATCGTAAATGTTGCTATCCCACTTATATTTAGAGCGATTAAAATCGACAAAACCGCTAGGTGTAGAGCCATAAAGCTTTTCGTCTAGTATATCGTCGCCATTTGGGTTGAAATATTTATTTGCCATTATTAAATCCTGATTATTATGTATATTGTTTTCTCTATTTTAACCAATATTTACTTAATATCTGTCTCTTATACACATCTGACG
>WFYP01000162.1 GCA_015490055.1 Nitratifractor sp. | reverse complement strand
ACTCTGATAGATTTAACATCACCTTTTAATTTCAAAATTTTTTTTGATTTTTTACTAAGCTTAGCACCTTTAAAATCAAAAATATATCTTGTTAAATCTTTACCTTTTATAGCCGATGCTCTTATTTGATTCTTTTTTAAAGATTTATTAAAAAATAACTGCAATTTAGAATTGACAACTGCTACATTTTTAAGAGTAGTAGAGCCCTCTACTATAGTAATTAAAGATAAAAAAAGCAATATATTAAAAAAAAATCTACTCACCATTTATCAATTTATCCATTAACTCTTTAACTGTAATTATTTCATTTAATCTATAACCGTTTGCACCTGTAAAGAATAGTCCTGTATCTAACTTTCCATCATAAGCATCACTTAAACTATCCGCAATACAGTAACCTACAACTTTTGCTTCTTCTCCTCTATTGCAAGGAGCTACACAATTTGAGATACACTTAATTTTAGGAGCTTTTTTCTCTTCTATAAGTTTGTGTAAGTTTGTTTTAACACCACGAGCTGGGTATCCAACAGGTGATTTAAATAGTTTTATATTCTCTTCTTTAGATTCAATTATAACTTTTTTAAATTCATCGCTTGCATCGCACTCAACAGTACCAATAAATCTAGTACCTAACTGCACACCTTTAGCACCTAAAGCAAACATTCTCTCTATATCGCTTTTATCCCAAATTCCACCAGCGGCAATTACAGGCATATCGCCCCAATTTTTTGCCTCTTGCACAACTGGCGGTAAAATCTCTTCTAACTGATTTTCTGGAGCAAAGCACTCATCATACTTAAAACCTTGGTGTCCACCACTTAAAGGTCCTTCTACAATTACAGCATCTGGCAATCTATTGTGAGTTTTTTTCCATCTTCTACATAAAATTCTTAAAGCTTTAGCAGTTGAAACTATTGGCACAAGTGCTACATCTGGGTAATCCTTTGCAGCTTCAGGCATAGTAAGTGGCAATCCTGCACCTGTAATTATAATATTAGCTCCAGCTTCACAAGCATCTGCTACAACTCTATCATACTCATTAATTGCATATAAAACATTACAAGCTAAAGGTTTGTCTCCACAAATCTTTCGAGCATTTTCAAAAATTTTCTTTAAACCCTCTGTAGAGTAAAAGTTCTCTGCTTGATATGGTCTTCCTTCGCCCAATACTCTTTTAGAAAATGCACGATTTTCATAAATACCAGTACCAACTGAGCTAATTACACCTAAACCACCCTCTTTACTAACAGTGCCTGCTAGTCTATCCCAAGAGATACCAACACCCATACCACCTTGAATTATTGGCTTCTCTATAGTATGCTTTCCAATTTTTAATGGTTTAAATTCCATAATTACACCACCTTTACTTTTGCAAATTTTCTCTTACCAACTTGCAGAACATACTCTCCAGCTTCTAATTTTAACTGTTCATCTTCTACTTTTTTCTGGTCTATTTTAACAGCACCTTGCTTAATATCTCGTCTAGCTTGAGAAGTAGAAGGCTCTAAATTACACTCTTGCAAAGCTTTACAAATCCAAATGCCACTCTCTAAGCTAAATTCAGGAATATCATCTGGAATCTCTTTTTTCTTAAATTGTAACTCAAACGCCTCTTGAGCTTTTAGTGCCTCTTCTTTAGAGCTAAATCTTGTAGTAATTTCTAAAGCCAACTCCTCTTTAACTTTTTTAGGGTGCAAGCTTCCATCTTCTACACCCTTCTTAAGCTCTTCTATCTCTTGACTGTTTTTACTGCTTAAAAGTTCATAATATCGCCACATTAGTTCATCACTAATAGATAATAATTTAGCATAAATATCTTTTGGCTCTTCATCAATACCAATATAGTTATCTTTAGATTTACTCATCTTCTCAACGCCATCTAAGCCCTCTAATAGTGGCAACATTAAAATAGATTGCTGCTTGCCTACACCGTAATCTTTTTGTAAATCACGCCCAACAAATAGGTTAAATCTTTGGTCTGTTCCACCTAATTCTATATCGCTTTTAAGCACAACACTATCGTAACCTTGCAAGAGTGGGTATAAAAACTCCATTACACTAATACTTACACCCTCTTTATAACGCTTGCTAAAATCATCTCTCTCTAACATTCTAGCAACATTATAGTGAGACGATAGCTCCACCATACCACTAGCACCTAACTTATCTGCCCAACTTGCATTGTAATATACTGTAGTTTTTTCTGGGTCTAGTATTTTAAATGCCTGCTCTTGGTAAGTTTCGGCATTTTTCTCTATATCTTCTCTTGAAATCATAGGTCTTGTTTTATCTCTACCACTAGGGTCTCCAACCGAAGCAGTAAAATCACCAATTACTAACTGAACATGCCCACCATGCTTTTGAAATGTTGCTAATCTATTTAATACTACAGAGTGTCCTAAGTGAATATCAGCAGATGTTGGGTCCATTCCAAACTTAACAGTAAACTCTTTGCCTGTTTCATAATAGTTTTTTACCAACTCTTCTATTTTATCTAAACCTATAATATTATCTTCTTCTATTCCTATTGTTATATCTTTTAATGCCTCTTTTACACTCATACTATCTCCTAACTTTAACTTTTATATGCATCTTTTAAAGATACAAAATCTATTAATTTAAACTTTTTAGAAATTATATCTTTTATAACATTGCTACTATCTGAAGTTGATTCTACATCTAATTTACAATACTCTGCTGTATCACCACTTTTAATACCAAGCTCAATATTTGTAATGTTTAAATCTAATTTATTTAACTCTCTAACTAACTCCAATAAAGAGCCTTTCTTATTCTGCAAGGCAATTATCATTCTATATTTAGAACTTTTCTTGCTTCTCCACTCTATATATAGCATTTTAGAGTCTGAATTAATTAAATCATACGCTTTAGAACATAGTTTATGGTGGACTACTGCTCTGCCTCTTGTATAAAATGCTACTACTTCATCGCCAAGTTTTGGGTGACAACAATAATCAAACTCTACACTCTCAATACTCTTATTTGTAAATAGCTTAAAATAGTCTATCTCTTTTATGTAAGGTTTTTTATAACCCCTTTTCATAAGTTCCCAAAATCTAACTTCTTTAATCTTCTTATATGAAGCTATCTTAACTATCTTCTCTTTTAATCTATCTAAATTATCTGTAATTCTATAAACATTGCTATCTAAATTTAACTCTTTTAAAACTCTTTTGATATCTTCATCTGTGGTATTAAATATTGTAGATAAAAT
>WFYP01000161.1 GCA_015490055.1 Nitratifractor sp. | reverse complement strand
ATGATGCTTACAAAGTATTAGGTGTCAAGGCAGAGGATGATATGAAAAGTATCAAAAAAGCCTATAGAAAACTTGTAAGAGAGTATCATCCTGACATCATCGCTTCACAAGGCAAAAGTGAGCAGTATATGCAAGAGGCGACTAAAAAAACACAAGAGATAAATCAAGCGTATGAGATGATAAAAGAGGCAAGGGAGCGTTAGATTTTAAAATCTGCTTCCCAAAAGAACTCTATCCACTCTTTTGCTTCATGTATCCAGAAGTCGGGTTTATAAATAGATGTACTCTTGTAAAAAAGGGTAGCAGATGTAAACTCTACACTTGGAAATTCTTTTTGTAAAAAAAGCATTATTGCCTGAAGTGTTTCTCCACTATCTGCAATATCATCTACAACTAAAACACGTTGTACATTCTTAAAACTACACGTTCCAAACAGAGTTATACTTTTGCGTTTACAGCTGACATCATATAGTTCTGTACGTAGTGTCTGGACTTCACGAACATTTAAACTCTCAGCCATAGCATGAGCTAGTGTAAGACCACCTCTTGCTATGCCTACTATAGCTTCTGGCTCAAAGCTTTGAACTTCCTTTGTTAAGCTACATGTGTCTTTTCTAAATGCTTCATATGAATAATAATATTTCAATTTTCTCCTTCTTTCTTAAACCACTATAATTAGAGGTCTTTATAAGCTACCTTATAAACTTTCATTCTTCTAGTAACCCTTTTTAAATAGTACTTTGGCTCATCAAATTTTAAATCTTTTATTAATCTATAGTATACTTGCTCTGGAGTGAGCTTATTAATGATTGGTGCGGCCTTATTCATATTGTATGCATGAGTAAATGCCCATGCTATATTTCCTGCTCCTGTATTGTAAGCTGCTATGGTACAGTAGAGCCTACTTTTAGGATTTTTAATCTTTCTAAGGTATCTGGTGTAGAGTATATAAAGGTATGCCGTTCCCATTTGAATATTATTTTTACTATTGTAAAGATATGTTGCACTGGGCTGACCTTTTCTCTTATAAAGAAGTTTATAGGAATCCCGTCCTGCTGAACGAGGTACGATTTGCATTAGCCCAAATGCAGGTATATGAGACTTAGCAAAAGGGTTAAAGTCACTTTCTGTTTGCATAATTGCAAATAGTAACTCATTTGGTAGTTTAAATCTTCTTGCATTTTTTGCAACCTCACCTTGATAAATAGCAGAGAGTTTTACCTTAGAATTTTTAGGTAACTTTACTGTTACCTTATATACATTCTCTTTTTTATTTTTTGCTTTAGTTATAATAATCTTATTTTTCTTCAATGTATTTGTAGCATAAGTTTTCACTTCTCTTTTACTTGGCTTAGAATGAAAAATAACTGTACTTAAAATTGGTTTAGCATTTACACTCGAGGTAACATCATCATGTGACTCTGATATTTTTGCTACTCTTTTTTGTAAAGGGTCTGTTTGAACAACTTGTTTTGTATTTTGACTAGCTATATACGAGATACGCTCTTTTAATTTAGTTGTAGCTTTTTTAAGGTTTTTAGCGATTACCTCTATGGTATAAGTGTTATTCTTAAAGTCTACATCAGAACGACTTTTCTTATCCTTAGTGTAACTCACCCACTCTTTTTGTGTAGAAAGCTTAGGGTTTTTCCAATAAGTTTTCAACTCTTTTTTATATGTTTTATACTCTTTAGCAAGTTGTGTTTTATAATCAGTAAATTCTTTAAGCTGTGATTGCTTAGAAGCTTCAAACTCAGCCATCATCTTTGCAGTAGCATCTTCTTTTTCACCTGAGAACAAAAGTGTACTCAACACCAATGTAAGTAATAATTTCTTCATTTTATAGCCTTTGTTATTGTGTCATCTCTTTTCTAAGTCTTTCAAAATACTTAGGAAATCGCTCTTTTATTTTCTTCATAAATTCGATTGTCAACTCTTTTGACTCAACATATCTTTTAAAAGTTTCGTAACTAATTGCAGTTTTCTTTGCTTTAGCTTTTGGAAGTTTTTCTTTCACTTTAGGCAAGTACTTATCTGCTTTTTTCATTAAAGAGTTACTTACATTAATACTCACAAGTTTAGGTGCACTCATTTTTTTTGGCGATTTAATCTCATATCCAAATGTATCAATGCCGATAAAATCTGCTTCTGGAACGTACTCAAAACTCCCACTTTTATAAAGAGTCACTTTCCCATGTAAAGGCTCTCTAGTAAGAGTAAATACTAAATTGTCACTATTCACTTCCGTAAGTGATTCTGAAAATCTAGCTTCGCTTGTTGTAGTAAACTTCTTTGTTTTTGCATTATTAAAAATTGCCAATTCTTCAGCTGTTAAGAGGTTCAAAGTCACTGTATTTTTTGCACCTGGCGAGGTATCTATCTCTCCACTTGCATTTTGGTTTGCATACTTTAGAACATACCTAGCTTCACCTTCACACTGCTTTATAGTCTGAGGCATATTTATTTTTATCATTTCTCCATTGATAACTATACTTGGCTCTTTATCTGTTTGAAATATGACTGTCGGATAACTCTGTCCACTTAAATCTTCAGAAACTATTTTATTTTCAAATAAATCACTATGAAAAGTGTCTACTATTGGACATTTTCCCTTGGCTTCTATCTTATATGTATGTTCACCATCTTTAATATATCGTTTTTCATTGTTTTTAATAAGCTTATTATCTATAGCTATAGAGATGTTTTCCCCACCTCTTATAGTAAACTGCACGTATTGAGGAAAAGTTTTAGCTTGTATTTCATGAAGCAGTTTACTTTTTACATTGAGTTGATTAAAATTATTTGATTTATACATCATTGGGTAGAGTTTTAAAAGTGCTTTTGTTACATTAATCTGCTCATAAAGATTATCCCGTATATTAGTATATCTTTTTACAGGGTCTTTAGAGAGACTAGCTTCATGTATTCTCATCACATCTGCATACATTTTTTGAGTTATTTGGAGGAGTGCCTCTTTTTTTATCATCAAGCAGACATCTTTATCTTTTTTTATCTCGATGATTTGTGCATCAAAAATATCTAACATTTTAGTAGAATCATCAGAAGAAAAAATCGATGTAATAGTATTTAAAAAACCTTTTTTCACATCTTTCTTTTCATGTGGAAAAAGTTCTTTATCAAGTGCTATTTTAGCTTTTTCCTTACTGCTTTTACAACTTTTAAAAAAAAGCGAATTAGAGTAGGCTATAGATTTACTATACAAGTCCATAAAAACTTTCTCTTTTTTATTAACTATCTCTTCTCTCTCTGTCTCTTATACACATCT
>WFYP01000160.1 GCA_015490055.1 Nitratifractor sp. | reverse complement strand
CTAAAAGAGAGAAATGTGCATAATGATGTGACAAATGTACATAGCCGTTATGCATTTTATTTCAAATCCACATTAAGAATTATGGATAATATTTTAGCTATAATTGGTATATAATGCAAAAAAGGGATAATATGTTATCTTTTTTACCACCGACTCCATTAGAAATTATGGAGAATTTGAAAATAAATTTTCAAAAACAAAGAAAATCTTTAGGATATACACAAGAAGAGCTGGCAGCTCGTTCTGGTGTTAGTTTAGGTTCATTAAAGCGTTTTGAGAGAATAGGGCAAATTTCGTTGGAATCTCTTTTAAAATTGGCTTTGGTTTTGGAGTGTTTGGATGGTTTTGCTGGTATATGTAAAGAAAAAGAGAAAATACCTAAAAGTTTGAATGAATTACTAAAATAATAATGAAACAAATAAATATTATATCGTTAATTCAAGCACATGTATCGCTAAAAAAGATGAATATAATAAATTATTTAATTATTATATTATTGAGATAAATGATAATAAAATTAGAACTTTAAGAGTTATTTCAAAATTTAACTAGATTTAGAAAAAAATTATTTTAAATAGATGCTTAGATATTTTACAGTGAGGATAAAATGAATAAAAAAATCGAAATTTTAAATGTTTACTTAACTCAAGATATAGAAGAAATACTAGGAACTCTTGCAATACAAAACAATAAAATTTTTTTCGAATATGACAAAGAGTTCCTAAAATCAGGCATAGAGATTTCGCCCTATAAGTTGCCATTAAAGCCTGGGGTGGTTCGGTGTGATGATAATACTTTTAATGGGATTTGGGGTGTTTTTGCAGACTCTTTGCCAGATGGTTGGGGAAGGTTGCTTGTAGATAGGCATTTGGCGAAGATTGGGATTAATTTTCGTTCTATATCGCCTTTGGACAGGTTGGCGATTGTTGGTAAAGGCGGTATGGGGGCTTTATGCTATGAACCTGCTAATGAGTTTAAAAGTGAATTTGAAGATATTGTTTTAGACGATTTGGCTTTAAGTTCGCAAAACATATTAGAAGGGAGCAGTGATTATCTGCTTGATGAATTATTGAATTTAAGCGGTTCTTCGGCAGGTGCAAGACCTAAAGTTTTGGTACAGTTAAGCGATGATTTAAAGCAAGTAAGACACGGCAAGAAAAAATTAGAAGATGGTTTTAGCCATTGGATGGTGAAGTTTGCTTCTAGTTTTGATAATAAAGATATTGGAGCGATTGAGTATGCCTATTCGCTAATGGCTAAAGAGGCTGGATTAGAAATGCCAAAAACCGCTCTGTTAGAAGGCAAGAAAGGGCAGTATTTTGCGATTCAAAGATTTGATAGAGTCGGAGATAAACGGGTACATATGCATTCTGTGGCGGGGTTGATTCATAGCGATTTTAGATATCCGACACTTGATTATGATGATTTGCTTAAACTGACTATGCATTTGACTAAAAACATACAAGAGGTTAAAAAAGTGTTTAGATTAGCTTGTTTTAATCTTTGCAGTCACAACCGAGATGACCATGCAAAGAATTTTTCGTTTTTAATGGACGAAAAAGGGATTTGGAAATTTTCGCCTGCTTATGATATTACATTTTCCAGCGGACCAGGAGGCGAACACAGCACTATGTATTTGGGAGAAGGTAGAAAACCAACGATAGAACATCTTGAAAAACTTGCTCAAAAATATGGTATAAAAGAGTATGATAAAATTATAGATGAAGTTAAAAGTGCAATAAACAGTTGGAGTAAATTTGCTAAAGAGGTTGGTGTTAATACAAGAAGTAGAGAAGATATTGGAAAAATCTTGAAAAACCTTTGCCAATAAACCAATACACAAATAACCAATATACCAACCCCTCCAACTTTTCAACCGTGTTTCAAGCTCTTTTGGGTAAAATATCGGGTTAAATGGTTTAAGGAGAATTATACAGATGAATGAAGCTAAATATATTTGGATGGATGGTGAGTTGAAGCCTTGGGGGGATGCTAAGGTTCATATTTTGACTCATACTTTGCATTATGGGAATGCTGTTTTTGAGGGTACTAGAGCGTATCAGACTGAGAAAGGTTTGGCGATTTTTAAGCTAGAAGAGCATGTAAAGAGACTTTATAACTCGGCTAAGATTGTTGCTATTACTCCAAATAGAGATTATGACGAAGTATATAATGCTCATATCGAGCTTTTAAAGGCTAATGATTTTAAAGAGAATGTTTATATTAGACCTCTTATCTATTTAGGGTATGGTGTTATGGGCTTGTATCATAAAAATGCACCTGTAAATACTGCTATTGCTGCTTGGGAGTGGGGTGCTTATTTGGGTGATGAAGGTTTAGAGAATGGTATTAAGTGTTGCACATCTTCGATTACTAGAAACCCTAACCGTTCTACTTTTGGTAAGGCTAAGGCAGCTGCTAACTATTTAAATAGCCAAATGGCTAAGTTTGAAGCGGTAGAGAATGGCTTTGATGAAGCGTTGATGCTTGATGAAAATGCATTTATTGCTGAGGGTACTGGCGAGTGTATATTTATTGTTAGAGATGGCAAGCTAATTAGCCCACCTAATGATAATTCGCTAGAGTCTATTACTCAGGCTACTGTTTTAGAGTTGGCTCGTGATATGGGTATTGAAGTAGAGAGAAGAAACATTACAAGAGATGAAATTTACATTGCAGACGAGCTATTTTTAACAGGAACAGCAGCAGAGGTTACGCCTGTTAATTCACTTGACCACCGCGTTATTGGTAATGGTAAAAGAGGGGAGCTTACTAAAAAACTACAAGAGGCTTACTTTGATGTAGTTTATGGTAGAAACCCTAAATATGAGCACTATTTAACATATATAAATTAAGGAGGCTTAATGCCCGCAGATATGAATGACTATTTTAAGAAGAGGAAGCCAAACAAAGAGCCAAACAATAGTGGCAATGGGAATAATAACGGAGGTTCTAACTTCGAAAATCCTTTTGGAGGCTCTAATATGGGTGGAAAAGGTGTTAGTGCTTTAGTAATTATTGCTATTGTTGCGATTGCTCTATTTGTTTTGAAACCATTTACTATTATAAATTCTGGAGAGGTTGGTATAAAGGTTACTACTGGTAAGTTTGAAAAGACTCCATTAGAGCCAGGATTGCACTTTTATATTCCAATTTTTGAGAAAATTATACCTGTAAATGTGCGTGTGCGTATGATTACATATAGTAATGAAAATAAACGCGATATTGGCGATGGTAACTCAAGATATGAGGGTGGATTAAAGAGAAACCCTGCAATTAGAGTTATGGATAGCAGAGGCTTAGATGTAGATATTGACTTAGCTGTTCAGTACCACTTAAGAGCAGAGGCAGCACCAGAGACTATTGCTACTTGGGGTACTGCTTGGGAAGATAAGATTATTAATACAAAGGTGCGTGAAATCGTACGTGATGTTATTGGTAGATATACAGCTGAGACATTACCACAAAAAAGAGAAGAGATTGCTAAAGAGATTCAAGAGCAACTTATATCTAAGGTAGAAGCACTTAAGGGTAAGCCGGTTGTTGTTGATGCTGTGAATTTAAGAAATATATCTTTGCCTAAAAAGATTAAAGCTAAAATCGAAGAGTTGCAAGCAGAGAAACAAAATGTTATGATTGCCGAGCAACAAAAAGAGCGTGCAAAAAGAGAAGCAGAGAGAAAAGCAGAGATTGCTAAGGGTGAGGCTCAGAAGAAGAGAATTGAAGCTCAGGGGCATGCTGATAAGATTAGAATCGAAGCAGATGCACAAGCTAAAGCGAATAAGTTGATTTCTGACTCTTTAACAGACAAGTTGCTACAACTTAAGCAAATTCAGACACAAAATGCATTTAATGAAGCTTTAAAAGTAAACAGAGATGCTAAAATTTTCTTAACACCTGGTGGGGCTGTTCCAAATATTTGGATAGACTCTAAAGATAAGCAAAAAGTAACAACAACGAGTAATTAATATGCAGATAGATTGGAGTAGCCACGAACTTTTGCCAGCGATTGCACAAGATGCAACTACTGGCGATGTTTTGATGTTGGCATATATGAACCAAGAGGCTTATGAGCTTACTTTAAAAACTGGTTTTGCACACTACTTTAGCCGTTCCAAACAACGCATTTGGAAAAAGGGCGAAGAGAGTGGGCATACACAAAAGGTGCAAGATTTGCTTATAGATTGCGATGCTGACACTATTTTGTTAAAAGTAGAGCAAGAGGGTGTAGCGTGCCATACAGGTAGAAAAAGTTGCTTCTTTACTTCGGTAACTCAGGGCAAAGAGATACTGGCACAAGAGGTAAATGTAGAAGATAAATATAGTGTTGTAGATGTTTTATACCATACTATTTTAGAGCGTAAAAATGATAATAGCAAGAAATCTTGGACTAAAAAACTGCTTAACGATAAAGAGCTACTTCTTAGTAAAATAAGAGAAGAGGCAGACGAAGTTTGCGTAGCTATTAATGAAGAAAGCGATGAGCAAGTAATTTATGAAAGTGCCGATTTGCTATACCATACACTTGTAGGTTTAGGCTACCGCAATGTTAGCCCAGATAGAGTAAAACAAGAGCTAGCAAGACGCTTTGGAATGAGTGGGATAGAAGAGAAAGAGAGTAGAGGGAATAAAAAAGCTTAAAGCTAGAACAATAAAGTAGATTTTACTTTAGGGCTCCTCCATTGCCATTAAATTAAGGATTATATAACCATTTAATAGAATTAATTGGTAATCTGCCACTGCCGTCATTCCCGTGAAAACGGGAATCTACAATTTTAACTATCTATAAGTTGCAATTTAACTTTTTTGACAATTTAAATTGTGGATTCCCACTTTCGTGGGAATGACGCAGTGGCAAGATTTTAGCCTTGTTCTTTAAACTTATTTTATTTTATGGGGTTAAAACCTTAACTTAATGGCAATGGAGGTGCCCTTATTATCATAATTTTTCTTAAGG
>WFYP01000159.1 GCA_015490055.1 Nitratifractor sp. | reverse complement strand
GTGTCGGATAATCAAAAAATGATTACAAGCAGATATATGGGCTTTATTAAAAATATGAAAGTATCAGAGGGGGATATTGTAAAAAAAGGTGATTTGCTTTATGAAATTGACTCTAAAGATATAGATGCGGCAGCAAGACAGGTAGATTTGGCAATTAATCAAGCTAGACTTGCTTTACAAATGAATGAAAACCAACTAAACAATGTTTTAACAAACCTTGCTAGAAATAAAAGACTTTATAAAAAGGGTATGGTTTCTAAATTTCAATATGAAAATTTAGAATTAGCTGCAAAGAATATGAGAGATATGGTGAAATTGGCAAAGGAGCAAGTAGCTCAAGCTAAAGCTCAAAAAGAGAGCGTTATGAATCAATATAGATATCTTAAAATTAAAGCTCCAAATAATGGTGTAATAATTTCTAAAATGGCAAAAGAGGGAGAGATGCAAATTCCTGGTATGCCTACACTTATTTTAACAGATTTAAGTGATTTAAATATTATGACAGAGATTAGTGAAAACAATTTAAAATATGTAAAGATTGGTAAAAAAGTTAAAGTAGAGATTCCATCTATTGGATATAAAGGAGAAGGTATTATTAAGTCTATAATTCCTAGCTCTAATCCAATGACTCATAAATTTAAAATAAAAATTAAATTTAATGCAAAAGGTAAAACAGTATTTCCTGGTATGTATGCAAAAGTATATCTTAGTGAATAGGGAGTCTATAGATGATAAAATATAAGCCAAAAGATTGGGCTGGTAAATTAGCCGCAGGTTTTTTAAAGAACCCATTAACACCTATATTAGGCGTTGCACTACTTCTATTAGGGTTTATATCTCTGCAAGTGATGCCAAGAGAAGAAGACCCACAAATTGCTATTAGTGGTGGTGCTGTAATTGTTCCACTTCCTGGTGCAACTGCTCCAGAAGTTGAAAAGATAATTGTAAATCCTCTCGAGAGAAAAATGAGAGAAATTAAGGGAATTAAACATATATATGGTATTGCAAGAGATAATGTCGGTATTGTTAATGTTGTATATAAAATTGGTGAACGCCGTGAAGATGCTAACTTAAAACTTTATGATAAAGTTATGCAAAATATGGATAATATGCCAAAAGGAACAATGCAACCATTAGTCAAACCTTTTGATATAGATATAGATATTCCTATTGTAACTGTTGCTTTCTATCCAAAAAATGGTACTAAAGCAAATTATGAAAAGATGTATTCTACTATTAGAGAGTTACAACAAAAAATAAATGCTGTTAAAAATGTTGCAAAAACTACACTTAAAGGTTCGCATAAACCTCAATTTAATGTAAATGTAGATTTAGGAAAATTGTCTGCTTATCATTTATCTATGGGGCAAATAATGAAGGCAATACAGTCTGTTGCAGTAGATGTACCAGACATTAAAGGAAGAACAAAAGATAAAAAACTATTAATCTTTGGTATTAAAAATGTTATAGAAAATGTTGATGATGTTAAAAATATTATTGTAGCTCAATATATGGGTAGCCCAATATATTTACGAGATGTAGCAACGGTAAAAAGAGGTATAGATTACCAAAATTTTAAAAAAGATTATATAGATATGCGTAACAAAGATGGAAAATTTCTTCCAGAAAAAGAACAAGTTACTTTAACAATATCTAAATTAGCAGGAACAAATGCTGTTTTTGTTGCAAATGATGTAGAGAAACTTTTAAAAGAGTATAGTGGCAAATTATCAAAAGAGGGAATTGGATATATAATTACAAGAGATTATGGTAAAAGAGCAAACGATGCGGTAAATGAACTTGTACATCACTTAGTTATTACTATTTTAATTATTGCTGGTATGCTTATTTTTGCACTTGGATTTAGAGAGTCTATTATTGTTACATTTACAGTTCCTGCTATTTTGGCGGTAACTCTATTTGTTGCATATATAACAGGGCAGACAATTAACCGTATTACGCTATTTGCATTTTTACTATCTTTAGGTCTATTAGTCGATGCTGCAATTATTGTTATCGAAAATATCCACAGACACCTGCATTCGCATGATGTAGATTGTAAAGATATGGAGGAGCTATTAGTAGAAGCAACTGATGAGATTGGAGCACCAACAAATATTGCAACTTTAGCAATTATTTTAACAATGGTTCCAATGGCGTTTGTTGGTGGTATGATGGGTTCATTTATGAAACCAATTCCTCTAAATGTACCAGTAGCTCTGATTGCATCGCTATTTGTTGCATATATTTTTACACCATATTTAAGTTTAAAACTCTTGAAAAAGCCAAAACATAAACATCCACACTGTCCGGTAGATAAGGAGGCTAAATAATGCATAAATTAGAAAATTTAGTATATTGGATTTTAGAATCTAAAAGTAGAAAATTTTTAGTTATTGTTTTAACACTTGTAGCTTTAGCTCTCTCTATCTTAATGATACCTACTGGTTTAGTAAAAGCTAGAATGCTTCCTGGTAAGAGTGCAAATACATTTTCTGTATATGTAGATACTCCAACAGGTAGTTCTAAAGAGCAGACAAAAGAGGTTTCTGAGTGTGTAGTTGATATATTGAAAAAAGAGAAAAATGTTATCAATATGGAACAATATATCGGCGAAGGTATTCCTTTGGATTATGCCGGGCTTGTTAAAGGTTCTGGTATGAAAAATAGTGAAAATGTTGCAGAAATCGCAGTAAATTTAACTGATAAACACGATAGAGAAGAGAAATCATTTAGTATGGTAGGTAGATTAAGACCTAAAATCAAAAGCAGTTGTGAAAAATTGGTAAAGGGTACTGTAATTAAATTAATAGAGCAACCAGCTGGTCCTCCTACTTTATCATCTATTGTTGTAGAAGTTACAGGTGATAATTTAAAAGAGTTAAGATACCTCTCTAAAGAGACAGCAAAAGTATTAAGCCAAACTAAAAAAGTTGTCGATGTAGATATTATGAGTGATGATTTATTCAAGAAATATGAATTAGTACCAAACAAAGATAAAATTGCAAGAAGCGGCTTAAGTGTTGAGCAGGTAAATAAAATTCTTTATTTAGCATTTCAAGGTATGGCAATAGCTCATAAAAATTCTAAAAATGAAGCTGGGCAAATACAGATATACTTATCTTTAGACCCTAAAACTAAAAAATTTGATAAGAAATCTTTAGAAGCATTAAAAAGTAAAATGGCATCTATGAATTTAATGAATAAAAGAGGAATGTTAGTACCAGTAAATGAAGTTGTAGATATTAAAGAGGTACAAAATACTCCTATGATTATGCATAAAGATTTAAATCGTATGATAAATGTTATTGCTGAAACTGATAATGAATCTCAAGTTTACCCTCTTTTAAAAGCTAGAGCTGCTATGATAAAGCACTTTAAAAAACTGGGTTATAAGGTAGAAAAAGAGCCAGGCATTAGTACATATATGTTTGATTTACACTTAACAAACAAGAAAACTGGTGAAAAATTTTTACTTAGATGGGATGGTGAGATGAAAGTAACATTAGATACTTTTAGAGATTTAGGTGCAGCATTTATTGGTGCATTAGTCTTAATATTCTTACTATTGGTAATTTATTATAAGAGTTTCTCTTTAAGTGCTATTGTGCTTGCTGGAAGTTTCTTATCTATTATTGGTGTAATTGTTGGGCATTGGGTTGCCAATTTGGTAACAACAGATACATTCTTCTTAACAGCAACATCGCTTATTGGCTTTATTGCTCTAATGGGTATTAGTTCAAGAAACTCATTGCTATTAATTGACTTTGCTAAGTCGTTAATAGAGGCTAAAGGTATGGAGAGAAGAAGAGCTATCGCTTTATCTTCAGCTACAAGAGCAAAACCTATTGCCCTAACAGCAGTTGCAATTATTTTAGGTTCTGCACTTCTTGCTAGCGACCCAGTATTTGGTGGACTTGGTGTTGCACTAATCTCTGGTACAGTTGCTGCGGTATTTGTATCTTTAATCTTTGTTCCTGTTTTATTAGATGGAGCAAAAGCGATGGATAAAGATGACGAAAATCCGATTCATCACGATACGAATGATATATCTATAACTAGATAGTTACTACTTTCTATTCCCGCATTTGCGGGAAAAACTACTTAAGATTTACTAATCGCTATATAACCTATGTTGTGTTAAAATACCCTAATTTTTTTTAGGAGTAATTTATGGCAACAATAGGAATGGGCGATATTAAAAAGGGTGTTCGACTAGAGTTAGACGGTAACCCATATAAAGTAGTAGAGTTTTTACATGTTAAACCAGGTAAAGGTGCGGCATTTGTAAGAATGAAAATTAAAAATTTAAAAACTGGTAAAGTTATAGAAAAAACAGTACATGCTGGTGATAAATTTGAAGTACCAGAGTTAGAGCAAAAAACTATGCAATATCTTTATGACGATGGTGAATTCTTGCAATTTATGGATACAACTACATTTGATCAAATTGGTTTAACACACGAGCAAGTAGGCAAAGAGACTTTTGACTTTATGATAGATGGTATGGAAGCAGAGATTCTATTCCACAATGGGCAAGCAATTAGTGTAGAGATTCCACAAACAGTAGTTCTTAAAATTGTAGAGACTCCACCAAACTTTAAGGGTGATTCACAAGGTGGTAAAAAGCCAGCTACTTTAGAGAGTGGAGCAGTTGTTCAAGTTCCATTCCATGTACTAGAGGGCGAAAAAATCAAGGTAGATACTGTAGAGGGTAAATACCTAGAGAGAGTTAAATAAAACTCTCTTTTTTACTATAAATCTACTATTGGGTATGGTCTCTTGACTGTACCTCTTCTTAACTTATTTAAAATTTTTTCGACTTACAGATTACAAACTATTTTTTTTGTGATATAATAGAGAATATCATTTTTTTAAAGGATAAATTATGGCAAGTGCATTAGTATTATTAGCAGAGGGCTTCGAAGAGATAGAAGCGGTAACAATTATAGATATTTTAAGACGCGGTGGTTTAGAGGTGCAAAGTGCGTATCTGCCAGATGAGTTCGAGACAAATTTAGTTTTAGGTGGAAATGGCATTACTGTAGAAGCTGATGTACCTTTAAAAACAGTAAATATTGATGAATTTGATATTGTTGTATTACCTGGTGGCTGGGGTGGAACCAATAGATTAGCAGAAAATGAACTCTCACAAAAAGTGATTAAAGAGTTTAAAACTCAAGGCAAATGGGTAGCAGCAATGTGTGCCGCACCTTATGCTTTACATGTAGCTGGAGTATTAAGTAAAAAATATACTTGCTATCCAAGCGTAGAAGAGAAAATTCGTCCAGAAGATAGAGTTGATGATATTGTAGTTGTAGATGATAAAGTAATAACATCACAAGGACCAGCAACAGCCATCTGCTTCGCATTAGAAATTGTACGCCAATTAGTAGGAACAGATAGTTTCGAAGCAGTAAAAAGTGGCACATTAGCAAAGTATTGTCAAGAATAGAGAGTTAATAGTTGATTGTTGATTGTAGGGGCAGACCTATGTGTCTGCCCTTAAACCTAAAGAGCCTTAAACCCAAATTTTGCATTAGAATTAGCAAAGATTTGGCAAATGCTTTTGTTTAGGGTGTTTGCAAAAATCCATCAATTAACCCGAAGGTTAATTGATGGATTTTTGTAAATGCCCTAGACGAAATGATTTGTTAAAGATTGCTAATCTATGATGCATTATTTGGGTTAATATATCCACAGAAAACCACAACAAAAACCATTAACTATCAACGAATAAATAAATCCTAAATTTAATAAAAAAATGCTACAATCAAATAAATTATAAATTATAAAAATATACAAAAGGCTATAAATGTCCACACCTAAATTTACCCATCTACATCTACATACAGAATACTCTTTACTAGATGGTGCTAATAAAATTAATGTGCTTGCTAAACGAATAAAAGAGCTTGGTATGGAGTCTGTGGCTATGACAGACCATGGTAATATGTTTGGTGCAATCGCTTTTTATAACGCTATGCGTAAAGAGGGAATAAAGCCAGTAATTGGTATGGAAGCTTATTTGCACAATAGTGATGATTTGGGCGATAAATCTATTCGTCAGCGTTACCATTTGTGCCTTTATGCTAAAAATGATGTTGGGTATAAAAACTTAATGTTTCTAAGCTCTCAAGCTTATATACACGGCTTCTACTACTACCCAAGAATTAACAAAAAACTTTTAAGAGAGCATAGCGAAGGTTTAGTATGCTCAGCTGCTTGTCTGCAAGGCGAAGTAAACTGGCACCTAAATTTAAGTGAGCGTAACTTAAAAGCAGGAGCAAAAGGCTACGAAGGTGCAAAAAAAGTAGCCCTTGAGTATAAAGAGATTTTTGGAGATGACTTTTACTTAGAAATTATGCGTCATGGAATTGGCGACCAGTTAAGAATAGATGAAGATATTATACGCCTATCACAAGAGACAGGCATTAAAATAGTTGCGACTAATGACACCCACTACACATATAAAGAAGATGCCGAAGCACATGAAGCATTTATGTGTATCGCAATGAACAAACTCTACGACGACCCAAATCGCTTACGCCACTCTGTGCACGAATTTTATGTAAAATCACCAGAGGAGATAGCAAGGCTTTACGCAGATATTCCAGAAGCGATAGAAGCAACTCAAGAGATTGTAGATAAGTGTAATTTAGAGATAAAACTAGGTAACCCAACGCCACCAAATTTTAAATTTACAAGAGAGAGAGCCCAACTTGCTGGCTTAGAGTTGCCAGAGCCAGAGTTAGAGTACTCGCTTGCTAACGATATTGTACTTTTTGAACACGAAGCAAGAGCCGGATTAGAAGAGAGATTAAAATATGTAGAGACAAGCAAGCATCAAGAGTATAGAGATAGGCTTCAAACCGAGATAGATATTATAAATGGTATGAAGTTCCCTGGATATATGCTAATTGTTTGGGATTTCGTGCGTGAAGCTAAAGAGATGCATATTCCAGTAGGACCAGGTAGAGGTTCGGCAGCTGGTAGTTTGGTTGCCTTTTCTCTTAAGATTACCGATATAGACCCAATGCCTTATGGTCTGCTTTTTGAGCGTTTCTTAAACCCAGAGCGTGTATCGATGCCCGATATTGATATGGACTTTTGCCAAAGCCGCCGTCAAGAGATTATAGATTATGTTGTACGAAAATATGGGCGTTATAATGTTGCACAAATTATTACTTTTGGTAAACTGCTTGCAAAAGGTGTTATCAGAGATGTTGCAAGAGTACTTGATATGCCATATGCAAAAGCTGATGCAATGGCAAAGCTTATTCCAGATGAGCTTGGTATAAACTTAGAAAAAGCGTATGAGAAAGAGCCAAAAATTGCAGAACTTATAGAGAGCGACCCACAAGCTGCACGAGTTTGGAAATTCTCTAAAGCACTAGAGGGATTAAATAGAAATGCCGGTACTCACGCTGCTGGTGTGGTTATTAGCAACGAAGAGCTTTGGAAAAAGACACCACTCTTTAAACCGAGTGGTCAAGATACTTTGGCAACACAGTATAATGGTAAATTTGTAGAGGATGTCGATTTAATTAAATTCGACTTCTTGGGATTAAAGACGCTAACAGTTGTTGATGAAGCCCTAAAACTTGTAAAAGGGCGACACGGCTTAGATATCGACTTCTTAGCAGTTGATATACAAGACCCTAAAGTTTATGAATATATCTCTACTGGTGAAACTTTGGGACTATTTCAGATAGAATCGGCAGGTATGCAAGATTTGGCTAAAAAACTAAAGCCTACAGGTTTTGAAGATATTATTGCAATGCTAGCACTCTATCGTCCTGGACCTATGGAGTCTGGTATGCTAGATGACTTCGTCGAGCGTAAGCATGGTAGAGCAGAAATTACCTATATGTTCCCAGAGTTAGAGCCTATACTAAAGCCAACTTATGGAGTTATTGTTTATCAAGAGCAAGTTATGCAAATTGTGCAAACTATTGGTGGCTTTAGCCTTGGTGGTGCAGACTTAGTGCGTCGTGCAATGGGTAAAAAGATTAAAGAGGAGATGGATAAACTTAAAGGCGAATTTGCAGATGGAGCAGAGAAAAAAGGCTTCGATAAAGCAACAGCCGAAGAGCTTTTCGACTTGATTGTAAAATTTGCAGGGTATGGTTTTAACAAATCACACTCAGCAGCTTATGCAATGGTTACCTTTTATACCTCTTACTTAAAGTGCTACTACCCAACAGACTTTATGGCAGCACAGCTAACTTTGGAGAAAGATAATACTACCAAAGTTGTGAAGTATGTAGAAGAAGTTAAGCGAATGGGTATAGAGCTTTTGCCACCAGATATTAATAAATCTGGGCTAAAGTTTATAGCAGCAAATCAAGATGATAAAGAGGTAATTCTATTTGGACTTGGTGCAATTAAAGGTGCAGGGGATATTGCGATTGCATCTATTTTAGAGGCAAGAGGCGATGAGCCATTTAAAGACTTGAGCGACTTTGTATCAAGAATTGACTCTTCTAAAGTTAATAAAAAAGTTATAGAGTCATTAATTAAATCTGGTGCATTGGATAGTTTCGGATACAGCAGACGAGCAATGATTATGCAAATCGAAGATATTATAGAAGCAGCTCAAAAATCTGCACAAGCTAAAAAACAGGCAGAAGGCTCGCTATTTGGTGGCGGAGAAGAGATGACAAGTGTAGAGATAGAGTTAAACAATGTAGAAGAGTTCGAACCACTAGAGATACTAGCATTCGAGAAAGATACATTAGGATTCTATGTATCAGGGCACCCATTAGATGAGTATAGAGAGAAATTAGAGGGCATAAACTACACCTTAAGTTCAGACTTAGATGAACTTAGCGATGGTTCAGAAGCTATTTTAGTTGGTAGAATCGAAGAGATTAAAGAGAAAATATCTAAAAAAGGTAATAAATTTGGAATAGCAACTCTACTAGACTTGCACGGAAACATTGAGTTAATGCTATTTGAAAAACATATTAAACTCTTAGAAGAGAAGTTTAATATAAATGAGCCAATAGCCTTTAAAGTTAAAATTAGCAAAAATGATGAATTTACCAGACTCTCTATTATGAAGATAGAGTCGTTAGATAAGGCCGCAAAAGAGAAGGTAAAGATAAAAAGAGAAGAGAGCTACACACCAGAGCCAGATTTACCACCTATAATTATAGCCATAAACCTTATGCCAGACTCAAGAATAGCCGAAGAGCTAATGTGCCTAGCCCAACGCTACCCAGGCAGACACCCACTATCGCTAAAAGTACGCTCCAAATTAGCAGATGTAGTAATAGAGTCTAAAATGAAAGTATCGCAAGAGTTCATTAAAGATGCAGTAAACCTTGGTTTTGATGTTGAAGAGGCGGTTTAGTAAGCTTAAAGCTGAAAGCTAGAAGCAGAAAGCTACATAAGAATACTAGCCATTGCGTCATCTCCATGAAAACGGAGAACAACGACTGCAATGCCAGTTTAATTTTTACACTTCGTTATATATTATATAAGGTCACTTTTTACTAATCTCTGTATAATTCTCATATGAAAAAAATAGTAATTTTATTTAGCGGAAATGGAACTAACTTAGAAGCGATTGCCGAAGCTGTGCAAGAATCAAAAGAGATTGAAATTGTTTGTGCCTTAAGCAACAAAGCTAATGCCTACGGAATTGAGAGAGCAAAAAAATTTGGCATAAAAACAGAGATATTAGAGCATAAAAACTTTAATTCAAGAGAAGAGTACGACAAAGCATTAGTAGCTACACTAAATCCATACAATCCAGATTTAATAGTACTAGCAGGCTTTATGCGAATACTAACCCCAATATTTGTAGATGCTTTCGAAAACATAATAAACATCCACCCCTCACTACTACCACTATTCAAAGGCTCTAACGCAATAGAACAATCATTCAACAGCGATATGCAAGTAGCCGGCGTAACAGTCCACCAAGTAACAAGCGAACTAGACGCTGGAAAAATCTTAGCCCAAGAGTGCTTTAATAGCAATGGCTTAAATTGGGAAGAGTTTAACGCTAAAATTAAAGATATAGAGCATAGGATATATCCTAGAGTTGTAAAGCAGTTACTATTAGGCTAGAGTACATTTCTTCCGAAGCACCCTCTCTCCCAAATTGCATTTGGGAGTGTATATGCCAACCACAAAAAATATCAAACAAACCTTTCAATATCTATCAACCCTTCTAACCCCATATAATCCCTAACACTACTATACCGCCAATGCCAATTTTCATCTACATATCCTCTCTTGATAGGATTATTGTGAATATACTCTATCTTCTCTCTCATCATTTTATTCGACTGTATTAACTTTGGCTGATATCCCTCTTGCCAAAGTTGATGTTGGCTATCTTTTTTATGTGCCTTTTTATAAAAGGCTAATTGCTCAAGTATAGTCTTTACATTCTTCTCTTTTTATAACTTAAGTTACGCACTATATACAACATTTAATAACACAAGAG
>WFYP01000158.1 GCA_015490055.1 Nitratifractor sp. | reverse complement strand
TTATTATTCTATCTAAATAGCAGTATGATATAAATTAAATGAAATTGTTTATTCAAAAAAGGGTTTTGTGTTTAATTTAGTATAATTTTGCTTTTTGATAAGTTAAAATACAAATAAAATAGTAATTTTATTTACTTCTATGTTATGTAATTATATTGGTAAATTGTGATATAATATAGGTCATCTATTTTTATAGGTGACCTATATTATTTATAAAAAAGGAATAAAAATGAGTAAAGTTGTAAAAGTAATTGAGGTATTATCTCAGTCAGATAAAAGTTGGGAAGATGCAGCACAAAAGGCTGTTACTGAGGCTTCTAAGTCTGTTAGAAATATTAAGTCTATCTATATTAAAGATAAAAGTGCTAAAGTTAAAGATAATAAGATTGTTAAATATAGAATTACTGCTAAAATCTCTTTTTTGATTGATTAATCTAAATAATTAATGTACAAGCTTTATAGCTTTGTACATTATTACTCTAGTGTTTTTAGCATATTGCTAAATGCATCTTCGAAGGCTTTTAAGCCATCTTGCATTAGGGTGTTGTAAACTTCTTGTATATCTATTCCTATATTTTTAAGGGCGTCGAAGTGGGCGTTTATTGTTACCATATCTATAGGCAGGGCTAGTTTGCCTCTGTTTGGGTTTTGTTCGTAAGCTTCTATTGTCTCTATTGGAGCTGTGTTGATGCTGTGTTTTGCACATAGTGATGAGATGTAGTAATCTTTCTCTAAGCCTTGCTCTGGTTTTACGCCTGTACTTGCGAATAGTATTTTAATTGCTGGCTCTTTGCACTTTGCTACATCGTTGTAAATTTTTGCTGCATTTAAAACACCTGTTTTTGCTGTTGGGATGCCTGCCTCTTTTAGCTTGCTATCTAGCATTCTATCGAAACGGCTTACAAATACACTAATTACACCTTCTACTCTTCTGCCACCAAATTGCTCGAATTTGTCGATTCCTTTTTTCATAGCTTTTAGCGTCTTTTGGGCTTGCTCTGGCGAGAAAACTAAGGTTGCATTTACGCTAATTCCACGGCTCATAAGCTCTGTCATAGCGTCGTAGCCGGCTTTGGTTGCAGGCACTTTTATCATTACATTTGGCTCATCGATTGCTTGGAATAGTCTTAAGCCTTCATCGATTGTACCTTGTGTGTCGTTAGAGAGATATGGGTCTACCTCTAGGCTTACAAAGCCCTCTAAGCCTTTATCGTAGCACTCTCTAAGAACATCGGCAGCTGCTTTGATATCGGCGATTGCTAAAGCTTCGTACTTCTGCTTAGGAGTTAAACCATCTAGCTCTGCTAACTGCTCTTTATAAGCAGGCGATTTTGTAATTGCATTTGCAAAGATAGATGGGTTGCTTGTTGCACCATCGATTGTGCCATACTCGACCATATTTTTAAGTTTGCTTTTTATGAAGTCTCTCTCGATAAAATCTACCCAAAGTGAGAATCCGCTATTTTCATCAACCATCGTTATACTCCCATTTAATGTCGCTCCAACTCCCTATATCTCCGCCATCTTCTAAGGCTAGCTCTAATTCGTCGAGAAAAATATCTCTATCGATTAACTCTGCTCCTAAACTTTGGAGGTGTGGTGTTGGAACTTGACAATCTATAAATTTGTAATTTTTTGCTTTTAAGACATCACTAAGTGCTTTTAGTGCTATTTTAGAAGCATTTGGTGCTAAAGAGACCATACTTTCGCCAAAAAAAGCTTTGCCCATTGCAATACCGTAAAGCCCACCTATGAACTCGCCATCTCTGTAAACCTCTACAGAGTGTGCAAAGCCCATATTATGGAGCTGGGTATATGCTTCTTGCATATCTTTTATAAGCCAAGTACCTTCCTCTTCTCTAATTTTACCACACATTTGAATTGTATGCTCAAAATTATTATCAAATTTAACTAAAAAGTCCCTTTTTCGTAACACTTTTCTAAAAGATTTTTTAACTTTAAAATTTTGAGGGTATAGTAAAAGCCTTGGATTAGGCGACCACCAAAGAATTGGGTCGTCTTCGTTAAACCATGGAAATATACCGTGGCGATATGCATTTAAAATGCGGTTTGGCTCTAGCCCACCACCATATGCAAGCAAGCCCTCATCGCTTGCCTCTCTTGCATTTGGGAAGTTATAACTAAATTTATTAAGTGGCGGTATGAAGTAATCTTCGTCGAATATTGATGACATTAGTCTGCTTTAAAATCTAGTGTAAATTCGCCACTTTTGAAGCCAACTTTTACTTCGCCACCATTTGTTAGCTTACCAAATAGCATCTCTTCGCTTAGGTGTTCTTTTATTTTATTGTCTATAATTCGTGCAATATCTCTAGCTCCAAACTCTTTGCTTGAAAGCTCTGCTATCTCTTTTATTGCAGATGGGCTTGCTTTTATAACTACATTTTTTGGCTTAAGTTGTTTGTTTAACTTCTCTAGTTCTATTTTAACAATGCTTTGTAACTCGTTTGAGCTAAGGGCATTAAAACTTATTACTTTGCTTAAACGATTTCTAAATTCGCTACTAAAGAATTGCTTTACGGCGTTATCCTCTTTAATAGAGTCGTCTTTATTAAAGCCCATAACATTTGCCTCTTTGGTTCCAAGGTTTGATGTCATAATTAGCACCACATGCTTAAAGTCGCTAATAATGCCATTGTTGTCTGTAAGCTTTGCACCATCCATTATTTGAAGCAAAATATTCATAATGTCTGGATGAGCTTTTTCTACCTCATCAAGCAGTAGTACTGTGTGTGGATGCTTTTTGATAATTTCGGTTAAAAGCCCACCTTGCTCGAAGCCAACATAGCCCGGAGGTGCACCTATAAGGCGACTTACGGCGTGTTTCTCCATATATTCACTCATATCTAATCGCTCAAAATGTATGCCAAGTTCATCTGCCAAAGCTTGCGAAAGGGCAGTTTTTCCAACACCTGTTGGCCCAATAAATAGGAAGCTACCTATTGGTGTGTTTGGTTGGTTAAGCCCCGCATACGAGCGTTTAATGGCACTGCTTAAGGCTTTTATTGCTTCGTTTTGTCCAATAATTTTTTTGCTTAAGCTACTCTCTAAGTTTTTAAGCTTTTTAGTATCGTCTTTTTCTATTGTATTTGCTGGCAGTTTTAACAATTTGGCTACAATATTTGCAATATCGTTTTGGCTAATAACTTCACCTTTTATAGAACGCAACATAAAAGATGCCCCAGCATCGTCGATAATATCTATCGCTTTATCTGGTAAAAAGCGGTCGTGAATATATTTTACACTTAAATCTATTGCACTCTGAAGTGCTTCGTCGCTAAATTTAATATTGTGGTACTCTTCGTACTTTTTCTGTAAGCCTTTTAAAATTTTAAATGTATCTTCTATGCTTGGCTCATCTATCTCTACCTTTCCAAAACGGCGAGATAGGGCTTTGTCTTTATCGAAAAAGTTTCTATACTCTTGGTGTGTTGTTGCGCCTATACACTTTAGCTCGCCTCTTGCTAATGCTGGCTTTAAAAGGTTACTTGCATCCATACTACCGCCACTTGTGCTACCTGCTCCTACTATTGTGTGTATCTCGTCGATAAACATTATCGCATTTTCTACCTCTTTAATTTCGCTAATTACGCCCTTTATGCGTTTTTCAAAATCGCCACGGTATTTTGTGCCGGCAATTAATGAGCCCATATCAAGAGCAAATACTTTAGAGTTTGCAATGGCTTCTGGTACTTGTTCGTTAGCAATTTTTAAAGCTAACCCTTCGGCTATTGCAGTCTTTCCGACACCTGGTTCGCCAACTAATAGTGGGTTGTTTTTCTTTCGGCGACATAGAATTTGCATAACTCTATCTATCTCGGCGGTTCTGCCTATAACTTCGTCGATTTTATCCTCTTTGGCTAGGGCTGTTAGCTCTATCGTGTAGTCGTCTAGGTGTGGGGTTTTGCTTTTTGCTTCGCTCTTCTCTTCATCTTCAAAAACTATCTCTATATTATCACTTTCTGGGTGAGAGATATACTCTAAAATATCTATTCTCTCTACTCCATAAAACTCTAGCAGGGTTTTAGCGTAGCTATCTTCTTGTAGCATTAATGCTGCTAGCATATCTCCAATAGTTGCTTCGCTTTTGCCAGCAGAGTTGATATGTAGCATCATTTCATTAATTGCTTGTGATAGTGCCATAGTTTGCATTGGGTCAGCACTTTGGGGCAGTTGTGGGATATGACTGTTTAAATAAATATTTAAATTCTTTGTTAAGTCGTCTATATCTACCCCTAAATCGCTAAGTATTTTATGTCCGATTTTAGAGTTTGCAATCGCTAATAGTATATGCTCTAGCGTTAAATATTCGTGTCTATTGTTTCTTGCTAATGTTACACCGCGTGTAAATACTTCGTTTAAATCTACGCTTATCATAATTTACTCCTTCTCTAGGGTGGCAAGTAGTGGGTAGCCGTTTTGCTTAGCAGTTGCCTTAACTTGCTGTACCTTTGTTTGTGCAATTTCGTGTACATATACGCCACAAACTGCTTTTCCTTTTTCGTGTACTTGCCACATAATACTGTTTGCTTCATCTACACTTTTGTGAAATATAGATGTTAATATATTTATAACTAAATCCATTGGTGTATAGTCATCGTTGTGCAGTATAACTTTATACATCGGTGGATTGGTAATATCTATCTCTATATCTGTTAATTCTTTTATATTAGGCACTTTTTGTTACTCCTAAAGCTCTTTTTACTATAATTATACCAAATTTTGTAAATTTAAAGTGAAATGTGAGCAAGTAATGGCAAAAAAACTTTTTATAACAGCAACTGGTACAAATGTTGGTAAAACTTTTGCATCTTCTAAAATATTAGAGCAGTTAGGGAAAGAGGGTGTAAAAATTGGTGCTCTTAAGCCAATAGAGACAGGAGTTAGTAGTGTGCCAGCAGATGCTGATAAATTGTTGAAAATTTGCCAAAAGTATAACCCTAATTTTAGAGATTTAAATCCACAAGATATATCTGCCTACACCTTTAGCTTACCAGCAGCCCCATATAGTGCAGATACTCAAAAGGTTATAAAAATAGAGGCTATAAAAGATAAAATCGCCGAGCTAGAGAAGCTTTGCGACTTTCTTATAATAGAGGGTGCCGGTGGGCTTTATGTGCCAATAACTAAGAACTATTTTATGCTAGATTTAATAAAAGAGATAGAGTGTAAAACTCTACTTGTAACCCCAAGCCACTTAGGGTGTATAAACGAAACACTACTAAGCATTAAAGCATTAGAGAGTGCCGAAATATCTTACGATTGGTGTGTAAATTTATATAAAGATAAAGAGGCATTTAAGAAAACAACAGAGCCTTTTTATGATGACTATTTTAAAAAATGGTATGATTTAAATGAGATTGTTGATATAATACTCTCTTAAAAAAGGGTAGTAATGCAGCACTTGGTAGATGTAAATTGTTTAAGCAGAGATGATATTTTTAAGATTATGGCAGATGCAAGGGCATTTAAGAAGCAGATGCCTCCTAAATTGCTTGATAATAAGCTTTTAATTACACTATTTTTTGAGCCATCTACTAGGACTCGTAGCTCTTTTGAAGTGGCGGCTAAGAGGCTTGGGGCTAGTGTGGTGCATTTAGACCCTACACGCTCTTCGACTAAAAAGGGTGAGAGTTTAGAAGATACTTTTGCTAACCTTTGTGCAATGGCTCCAGATGGGGTAATATTGCGACACTCCCAAAATGATACGGCTAGAGTTTTGGCAGATATGGAGCTGACTCCTATTATAAATGCCGGTACTGGAAACTTGGCTCACCCAACGCAGGCTTTGCTTGATTTGTTTACTATTTTGGAGCATTTTGATGGAAATATAGAGGCTAAGAGGCTAACTATTGTTGGTGATATTGCAAACTCTAGGGTCGCTAGCTCTGGTATTAGGCTGTTTACTAAAATGGGGCTAAATGTATCGCTAGTTGCACCTAAACCATTTATGCCAGAGACTGAACTTAAAAATTTTGAAGATTTAGATAATGTGCTTGATAACACCGACATACTAATGAGCTTAAGAGCCCAACTAGAGCGACACGCAAAGCCAATTTTTGATGATTATAGTGAATATGCTAAACACTACTGTGTTACTAAAGATAGGGTAGAGGGTAGAGATTTTATAGTAATGCATCCAGGACCTGTAATGCGAAATATTGATATTAGCGATGAAGTGTTAGCAAGCTCTAAATCGCTAGTGTTGGAGCAGGTTAAAAATGGTGTTTTTGTTAGAATGGCAGTGTTGAAGCATTTACTATTAGATAATGGTTGAATTTTTAGATAGAGTTAGTGGCTTTGAGCGTATAACTGAGTATGCAAGTGCAAAAGAGCCATTTCTTTTTATTATCTCGTACGATAAAACGCAAATATTTGCACAAAAGCTAAGTGAGTTAAGTGGTGATATTGCTTATAGTTTCGATTGCGAAGCTCGCGTAGATTTGGGTAAAAAGGCTAATTTGGTTAAGTATCCAGTCGATTTTAAAACTTACGCTAATAGCTTTAAGCAAGTTATCGAAGAGATAAGGGCAGGCAATACATATCTGCTAAATTTAACCTTTAGGAGCGAGATGGAGACCACCCTAACACTTGGTGAAATATTTACACAAGCAAAAGCTCCGTATAAACTTTTGATAGATGATAAATTCGTATGTTTTTCGCCTGAGTGTTTTATAAAAATAGAGGATAATATTATAAGCACTTACCCAATGAAGGGTACAATAGATGCAAGCGTGCCAAATGCTAAAGAGCAGATTTTAAACGATTTAAAAGAGACAGCAGAACATACTATGATAGTCGATTTAATGCGTAACGACTTAAATATGGTGGGTATTAAGACAAGTGTGCCAAGATTTAGATATATCGATAAGATAAAAGCAGGCGACAGAGAGCTTTTACAAGTTAGCTCAGAGATAAAAGCTAAGCTTAGTGAAAATTGGCATAAAAATTTGGGCAAAATATTAGATAAGCTAACACCTGCTGGCTCTATTAGTGGAACTCCAAAGAGGAGTACTTTAGAGATTATCGATAGAGTTGAAAACTCTTCTCGTGGGCTTTATTGTGGTGTATTTGGTGTTTATGATGGCACGAGTTTAAAGTCTGCTGTGATGATTAGAGCTATTGCAAAAGAGGGCGATAAACTATATTATCATAGTGGCGGTGGAATTACGCTCGATTCCAATTTAGAGATGGAGTATCAAGAGCTTGTTGATAAGATTTATTTGCCTATTTAGTCTATTTTTATTATCTTAATTTAAATATATATTTGTATAATTCACATAATGTATAATAATATAAAATATTAAAATATCTTATAATAAGGAATAAGAAATGTCAAATTCAAAAGTTTTAGTTTTAGGCGGTGGTTTTGCAGGTGTTGAAGCTGCCATATTTTTAAGAAAAGAGGGTTTTAGTGTTACTCTAATTTCTAACAGAGACTTTTTTTATATCTATCCAACATCTATCTGGATACCAACAGGCGAAGCAAAGATGGAAGATATTAGTGTTCCTCTAGCTGATATTGCAAAAGCTCATGGATTCGAAGTAATTGTTGATGAGGTAGAGTCTATTAAATCTAGTGAAAATAGAGTTTACTGCAAAAATGGAAGTTACGATTATGAGTATTTAGTAACTGCTATTGGCTCAGGAAAGATGCGACATAAAGGGAGTGAAAACTTTCTATCTATCTGCGGAGCACCAGAAGATGCACCAAAGATTAAAGCAAGAATAGATGAACTTATAGAAAAAGGTAGCGGTAAAATTGCTATGGGCTTTGGTGGTAACCCAAAAGATGCTAGTAATGTGCGTGGAGGTCCTGCTTTTGAGGTTATCTTTAATGTACATAATCAACTTAAAAAATTAGGAATACGCGACAGTTTCGAGCTAACATTCTTTGCACCTATGGAGAAGCCAGGGGCAAGAATGGGCGAGAAAGCTCTTGATATGATGGATATATTCTTTAAAAAGTTAAACATAAATAAGCACTTTGGAAAAAAGATAACAGAGTTTGTAGAAGATGGCATTATATTTGAAGATGACTCAAAATTAGAGAGCGACTTTACAATGTTTATACCAGCAGGTAATGGACATAAAGTTTTTGAAAATAGTGATTTACCACTAAACGAAGCTGGTTTTGTAAAGATAAACGACTACTGCGAAGTAGAAGGCTTAGATAATGTGTATGCTATTGGTGATAGTGCAGAAGTTCAAGGTCCAGATTGGCGAGCGAAGCAGGGGCATATAGCTGAAGTAATGGCAAGAAATGTTGCATTTAATTTAGATGCAAAATTAAAAGGCAACAAAGAGAGAAAAGGCTACAAAGAGCACTTAAATATACTATGTGTAATGGATAGCGGAGATGGTGCTGCATTTGTTTATAGAAGTAATAAAGGCGGTAAAATGATACCAATGCCAGTAATTGGGCATTGGCTTAAAAAAGGCTGGGGTTGGTATTGCAGAAACTCTAAACTTGGTAAAATCCCTAGAATTCCTGGAATGTAAAAAAATTCAAGCGATTGCTTGAATTTTCTGCTATACTTCAAAATCTCATACATAGAGTGTAAAATCAAAAAAAGGATTTAATAGTGTTAAAAAAAGTTTTAATTTCAGTAATTGTGCTTATATTGGTTGCAGTTGGTACATTATTTGCAATAAATGGTAAGAGTAATTATGATAGCAGTAAGTATTCTGCAACAGCTACAAATGGATTAAAAGTTGGTTCAAAAATAGAGTTTAAGTTGCCTGACCAATTTAATAAACCAATAGAGTTAAGCAATAATACTAAACAGGTAATATTTGTATTTGCAAAAAAAACTGGGCATACAGTAAGAGAGCTTTTGAAAAAAGAGCCTAAAAGTTATTTGCCTTCTCGTAATACGATTTTTGTAGCAGATGTTAGCGGTATGCCAACAGTTATTAGAAATACTTTTGCTCTGCCAGACTTTAGAAAAAGTCCATATTCTGTTGCTCTAATTTATGACGAAAAAATTGCTAAAGTTTATAAAAAAGGAATAGATGCTGATAAAATTATTATAGTATCACTAGATAATAAAGTAATAAGAAAAGTTAAAATGATAAATGGTGCCAAAGAGTTAAAAAAAGCTCTTAATTAAGGTTTTTAATGGGTGATTATTTTATATATACAATAATAGCTTTTATATTATCTTTAGTCTTCTCTATGGGTGGTACAGGCTCTGGAATTGCTTTAATTCCGGTACTTAACTTTATGGGTTTAGAGTTTGTTGTGGCAAAAGCTATTGGGCTTTTTGCTGGTGCTAGTACTACTATTACGGCTAGTGTAATGAACTTTAAGCGTAAAGTTTTAGACCTCTCTTTTGTATGGCCCATTGCTTTAATGATGTTGATTTTTGCTCCACTTGGTGCATATATTAGCCAATTTTTCAATGAGCATTATGTTAAATTTTTCTTTATGCTACTGTTGTTTTATAGTGCGTCTATGATGATGTTTGGGAAGAAAAAAGCAATATATAAAGCAAAAGGTAGAGCTATTTTATTTATTTCTGGTGCATTTGTTGGTTTTTTAGCTGGTATGTTGGGTGTTGGAGGCGGTAATATACTAATGCCACTTTTAATTTTGCTTGGATATGAGCCAAAAAGAGTTGCAGTAACTGTAAGTTCGGTAGTACCTTTTGCTGCACTTAGCTCATTTTTTACTTATGCTAGTTATGTAAAATTAGATTGGATATTGTTGCTATGCGTAATGTTTGCATCTATTGCAGGTGGCTACCTGGGCAATTATTTAATGCATTTTAAACTAGATCAAAATAAGACTAAAAAGCTTATGGGATTCTTACTTTATATTTTAGCTTTTAAGATGTTGTATAATTTTGTTATTCACACTATATGAGTGTGAATTTTATCTTTCTGAAATGTCTAATTTCTAGGGTATTACTATTTTAAGCCCAACTCTTCCATACAAGATACGCAATAGATAGACTCTGGCATTAGTTTTAGTCTCTCTATAGCAATCTCTTCTTCGCACTCTTTGCAAATGCCATACTCTGGAGTGTCGATTTTTAAGTAAGCTTGTTTTAATCTGTTTAGGCGTTTTGTACCCTCTTCGTAACGCTGTATATGGATACTCTGGTCTAGCTTGAAGTTAAGGTGCGCAACTTTATCACTTGGTCCTTTGCCTCTTTCTGGATATAGTGCTTTTTTAATAGTGTCTATTTCTGCACTTAACTCTGCTATCTGCTCTTCTATATTTTTTTTAAATGCTTCTTTCTCTTGAATAGTCATATTTTTTCCAAAGTTTTAGAGAAATTGTAGCATATATTTTTTAGACATAAGAGAGAAAAATATATTTACACACTAGCCGTAGCTAATGTGAAACTTTTAAGAGTGAAAGATTATGATTTATAAGTGTATTACTCTTTCTGACCTAAATCTAAAGTTATGTAAGATGTTGTGTTGTTGCTGTTTTTAGATTCGTACATACCAAAATCTGTTATGTCTGGGTCCATCATATTAGAACAGTGACCATCTGTACTTGTTATCCAAGACTCTATAGCATGTATCCAAGCATCTTTACCATTACCTAGTGAATCGTGTTCACGGTAGATATTTTCAGCATATTTTAATCCTTTGAAACCATGCTTTCTCATTCTGTCATAGCTGTGGCTACCGTCACTTCCTTCGTGGCTAAAATTACCTGTGTTTAACATATCATCACTATGCTCTTTTGCCGCATCTACTAATTTGCTATTGTTGCTAATTTCAGGAGAAGGACCGCTTTTCATATTATCATCTATACATTGTATATCCATACTTCTAACATAATTTAAAAGAACTTCATACTGTATATTAATTGGGTCATTTCTATCAAAACCACCTACTTTCCCACTATCTATAGCTTCTATTAAATTAACTTTTGGTGGATGTTTCATATTTAACTCTTTTAAAAGTTCATCTACGGTACAGCCACTCATAAATAATACAGATAAGCTTAAGCTTAATATTTTAAGATATTTCATTTTATATACTCCCATTTTTTGGTAGTGTTAGTCTATTTAATTTATCTTAAAAATAAACTTAATTATTCGAACTATTTTAAATAAAATATCCATATTATGGAGTTATTTAGTTAATTTGGGAGAGGGTTTATATGTATTGCTATCCAAAGAGTTCCTTTTTGACATTTTAAGACTTTATGTTTTTTGTAAGCTGGAATAAAGAGTGTATCACCTTTTGATAGGTTTATCTTATGATTCTCTAACTCTAAGAGTGCTTTTCCCTCTAATAAAATTACAAATTCATCTTCTTCTTGGGAGTACTCTTTAATCTCTAATTTATCGGAACTTACTATCCTTACTACTTTTATATTCTCTTTCTCTAGTAGAGTTGTGAAATCTTCGCCTCTATTTGGAGTTATATAATCGTATAAGTTCATATTTGTCCTTGTTATGGTTTTAGTGTGAGTGTGAGTGTTTGGAGTATTAATGTTATTAGAATATTGCTAGTAACTCATACTAATAGCATCAATATCACTCCAGTTTAAACCTTTTTTACTACTCTCTTTTTTAGCTAAAATATGCTCTATGTATCTAGCGAACATATCGGTTTCTATGTTTACCTTTGTGCCTTTTTTATAGTTTTTTATAAGTGTATTTTCTAGTGTGTGAGGTATTATAGTTAAGCGGAAGCTATCTTCATAGACTTCGTTTACTGTTAGAGAGACGCCATCTATTGTTATAGAGCCTTTTGGCACTATATATTTTATCTGCTCTGGTGGCACTTTTATATAGAAATCTACACCATTACCGTGGTTGTCTATTTTAATAACTTCGCCTACTGTGTCTATATGCCCTTGGACTATATGACCTTCGAATCTATCGCCCATCTGCATTGCTGGCTCTAAGTGTACTTTGCCTTGAAATTTGCTATCGTCTATTATGCTTCGTGTTTCGCTTGCTACATTTAGGTAGAAACCGCCGTTAAATGTTTCGGTAACAGTAAGGCAGACGCCATTTATTGCTATTGAATCACCTACTTTTGCTTTATGTTTTGATGCCACTTTTAACTTGCCACTGTTGAAGCTTTCTACTTTTGCTACTTCTCTTATTAAACCTGTAAACACACTTGAACCTTTTTTCGTTATAATTGCGACAATAATTATAGCGAAATAGGTAGAAAAATGGCTAAAGAGTATGATGTAATAGTAATAGGTGGTGGACACGCAGGTATAGAAGCGGCTAGTTCAGCGGCTAGAATGGGTGCTAAAACTTTAATGGTAACAATATTAGCAGAGCAGATAGGGGCTAGTTCTTGCAACCCTGCTATTGGTGGTTTGGCAAAGGGGCATTTGGTTAAAGAGATAGACGCTCTTGGTGGGGAGATGGCTCTTGCAACCGACAAAGCTGGCTTGCAATTTAGAATATTAAATGCTTCTAAAGGTCCAGCAGTGCGTGGAAGTCGTGCACAGATAGATATGGATAGATACAGAATAGTTATGAGAGATAGACTATATAGTATCGATAATCTGGATATAAAGCAAGAGATTGTAGAGTCTCTGATTTTAGAAGATGGTGAAGTGAAGGGTGTAACTACTCAGCTTAAAAATGAGTATTTAGCACCAAAAGTTATTGTAGCTAGTGGTACATTTTTAAATGGGCTTATACATATTGGCGAAGTTCAGCAACAAGCAGGAAGACAGGGGGAGTTTGCATCTATATCTCTTGCTGAACATTTAAGAAATTTGGGTTTTAGAATCGGAAGACTTAAAACTGGAACTTGTGCAAGAGTTGCAGGTGATAGTATAGACTTTAGCCAATTAGAAGAGCAGGGTGGCGATAATCCGCCAATGCCGTTTTCGTTTAGAACTAACAAAGAGAGCTTTAATCCAACACAACTACCGTGTCATATGGCTTATACAAACGAGACAACACACCAAATTATCGAAGGAAATTTCGATAGAGCTCCACTATTTACAGGACAAATTGATGGTGTTGGTCCAAGATACTGCCCAAGTATCGAAGATAAAATTAACCGTTTTAGCGAACGCCCACGCCATCAAATATTTGTAGAGCCACAAACGCTAGAGTCTAATGAGTACTATTTAAATGGCTTAAGCACCTCTTTACCAACAGATGTTCAAGAGGCGATGATTCACTCTATGAAGGGTTTAGAGAATGCTAAAATTATTCGTTATGGTTACGCTATAGAGTATGATTATATCGACCCAACAGAGTTAAAACATACATTAGAGACTAAAAAGATTAAAGGGCTCTACTGGGCTGGGCAAGTAAATGGCACAACTGGTTACGAAGAGGCGGCGGCACAGGGGCTTATGGCTGGTATAAATGCTGTGCTAGCTTTACAAGGCAAAGAGCCGTTGGTTTTAAGACGCGACGAAGCTTATATTGGTGTTTTAATTGATGATTTGGTAACAAAAGGAACAAA
Organism: Nitratifractor sp.; assembly: GCA_015490055.1. Taxonomy (GTDB): domain Bacteria; phylum Campylobacterota; class Campylobacteria; order Campylobacterales; family Sulfurovaceae; genus JAADEQ01. The sequence continues at coordinate 6,644 of WFYP01000158.1, read as the reverse complement.
AGAGCCGTATCGTATGTTTACAAGTAGGGCAGAGTATCGCTTGCTTTTAAGAGAAGATAATGCACATATTAGATTAATAGATTATGCTAAAGAGTTAAATTTAATAGACAACGATTTTATAGAAAAAGTAGAGAAGTTAAAGAGCGATATTAACGAAGCCTTAAATTATTTGAAAACAACATTTGCAACACCTACAAAAGAGTTCAGTGCTAAATTACAAGAGCTTGGTGAAACTAAAATAAATGATAAAACTGCATTTATTGATATTATTGCTAGAATTAAAGAGCCAACTATAGAGAAACTTTTAGCACTTGTACCAGAGTTTGAAAAGTATGGTAAAGAGGCCTTAGAGCAAATATTGGTAGAGGCAAAGTATTACCGTTATATCGAAAAACAGCAGAATCAAATAGATAATATGCAAAATATGCTAAAGGTTAAAATACCTCAAGATTTTGATTACTCTACTGTGCAGGGCTTAAGCAATGAAGTAGTAGAGAAGCTACAAAATGCTAATCCTCCAACACTACATAGTGCATCTCTTATTAGTGGTATTACACCAGCAGCTTTAGAAATTATTCATGTATATATAAAAATGAGACAAAGGGGTAAATAGTGGTATATCTGTACGCTTATACAAACCATAAAGAGAATTTAGATTCTTTGCGTAGAGCAAAAGCACTTTTTGATGCTTTGCAAACAGAGGGCATAGAGTGTGAGTTATTGCTTAATGAATATAGAGCACAACTTCTTGCGAGAGATTGGGGCTTGCCACTTGCTACCACAATAGAGACTATTAAAGATATAGACGCAGTTGCTACTGTAGAAGATATTATAATTATAGATTCACCAGAAGAGTTGGATGGGAAGGTATTAGAGTATCCAAACTATTTTAAAAAAGTTATTTACATAAAAGATGTCTGTAGTAATTTGACACTTAATGGTGCAGAAATTATCAAATTAAATGAGAAAAATAACATATTTACTGAAGTAAATGCTACTAAAGAAGATAAAACACTATTTATTTATGGAGATAGTGATTGTAATAAAACTATAATTAAAAATTTAGAAATATTTAAGGATAAAAATTTAGACCTATATTGGGGTAATTATTTTTTTGTTAAATATGAAGATATACTTGCTGAAATTTTTAATGAAATAATTGAGCCAGAAGATTACTATAAAGCTATATCAAACTATAATAATATTATTACTTCAAATCTACAGATTGCTATTGAAGCAATGGCAAATGGTTCTAATGTACGATATTTGACACTTGAAACTTTAGATAACTGTACCATTGAAGTATTAAATAAATTAAATATAGAAATATTAAATAAGAATATAAATTTTTCTAATAAACAAAAAGCAGAAAATAGCATTATACATAATATAAATAAAGAAATAGTTACAATAATAAAAAGTTATGTGTGAAATAACTTCACACAAACTATGCTAATAAACTCAGCTTTATTCTCTCTAACAACTCTATTTAATAAAAATAAACTTATAATATATCGTTAATCAATTTTTATTAGAAAGGATACTTATGAGCGATAGAAGAGACTTTATGGGTATGGCTCTTGGTGGCTTTGCTGGATTAGGTGCATTGGGTGCATTGTATGCAGCTAAACGAACTTGGGATCCATTGCCAAGTGTAAAGGCGGGAGGATTTACAACATTAGATTTAAGTAATGTTCCAGAAAACACTTTAGTGGTGGAGAAGTGGCGTGGTAAACCTGTTTTAATTATTAAGGTACCTAAAAATGCTAAACCAAATAGTGCACCTAACGGACATAATGAGAATGCTTATGACGATAAGCGCCTTGTTACTGTTGGTGGACACAAGTATATGATAGTTATAGGATTGTGTACACACTTAGGATGTATTCCAGACTATTTTCCAGAGAAAAATAAGTTTATTTGTCCTTGTCACGGTGGGCAATTTAATGCTGCGGGAGAGGTACTTAAGGCTCCACCTCCAAGTCCACTTGTTATTCCACCATTTAAAATTACTGGTACAAAAGTTGTTCTTGGAGAAGAGGGACCAGAGTATAAAAAACTATTAGCTGCTGGCGTAGTATCATAAAGGAGGTTAGGTAATGGCACATTTTGATCCTAATGCAAAACCGTTTAGTCATAAATGGTTAAACGAAAGATTGGGCGTAGATACACTGAAAAGAGTACTATCTACTGAGTATTGGATTCCAAAGAATATTAATTTCCTTTGGGCAATGGGTATGGTTTTAGCAGCTACATTTGGCGTGCTTTTAATAAGTGGTATATTCTTATTAATGTACTATGTACCAACAACAAAAGAGGCATTCGATAGTGTAAATTATACTATTATGTCACAAGTTGGTTATGGTTGGTTATGGAGACATGTGCATGCTGTTGCGGCATCTGTTGTGTTCTTGATAATATATATTCATATGCTTACAGGTATTTATTATGGTTCATATAAAAGAGGTAGAGAGTTAATCTGGATTTCAGGTATGTTGCTATTTGTTGCATTCTCTGCAGAAGCTTTCTCTGGTTATATGTTACCTTGGGGACAAATGAGTTACTGGGCTGGTATGGTTATTACTAACCTATTTAGTTTAGGTTCATTAAACCTTAATGGATTAGTTGAGTGGATTAGAGGTGACTATGTACCTGGACAAGCATTCTTAGGTAGATTCTTTATGCTACATGTAGTATTAATACCACTATTTATTATTGGCTTAATTGTATTACACTTTGGTACATTAAGATTACCACATGTAAACAACCAAGATGGTGAAGAGTTTGACTTTGAAGCTGAAGCTGAAAAGTGGAAAGCTGGTAAGAAAAAAGAGGCTAAAGTTATTCCATTTAATCCAGTATTCTTGAGTAAAGATGTATTTGTAATGGGTATTTACTTCATATTCTTCTTCTATTTGGTATTCTACCATTTCGAATTTGCAATGGACCCAGTAAACTTTGACCCAGCTAATGGATTAAAAACACCTCCACATATCTATCCAGAGTGGTACTTCTTATGGAGTTATGAAATTTTAAGACCATTTAGTAAGAACATAGGTTTAATAGCATTTGGTTTTGCACAAGTTATTTTCTTCTTGTTGCCATTCTTAGACAGAAGTCCGAATGTTGCACCTGCAAACAGAAGAGGTATATTTAAAATATGGTTCTGGTTGTTAGTTGTAGATATGGTTGGATTAACTATTTTAGGTAAATTACCTCCAGTTGGAACTTGGACTATAGTTGGTACTGTTTTTGCAGATATATTTATCGCGCTTTGGATTGCGCTTCCATTTGTAACTAAAATGGAAAAACCGATAGGAGGTAAATAATGAAAGATCTTAAAATATTAGCAGTAGTAGTATTTTTTACACTTGTAACATATTGGGGTGTTGAGCCATTTGCTCACTCTCAAATGCATAAACATGTAGAGGGACATAATTTTACATATCCAGATATTAAAGCATCTGGATTAAAAGGTGATCCTGCTAAAGGTAAAGCAGCAATAGCGGCTTGTACAAGTTGTCACGGTATTAAATCTCAAGGTATTAAAGCACCTATGGATGCTATGGCAGCATCTGCAGCTTATGGTGTTAATCCCCCAGATTTAAGTAATGTAGGTGCACTATTTGATACAAAATATTTAATAGCATTCTTACAAAATCCGGCACACGCAGCAAAAGCTAAAAAAATGGCAATGCCAGCTGGTATGGCAGGTACAGCACAAGGTGCAGCAGATATTGTAGCTTATTTAAAATCTATTGCTCCAAAAGAGATTAGCCCTAAAGAGGCATTTACAACTGCATGTGGTAGATGTCACGCTGACAGATATGGTAAGTGGACTCAAATTGGTGATGTACCAAAAACAAAAGGTAATATTAAAACTGGTAATGATGTTGAATTAACAAAGTTTAAAATGAATGTTGCTAAATATCAAGATAAATTAGCAGATTATATGGGTAAATTACCACCTGATTTATCTATAATTGCTAGAGCTAGAAGTGAGCACTACTTAAAAACTTTTGTAGAAGATCCTCAGGCTGTTCTTAAAGGAACTGCAATGCCTAGAGTAGGTTTAACAAAAGAAGGTTTTGAAAAAGTTGATGCATACTTAGAATCAACTGGTGACCCTAGTAAAGCAAAAAGAGAAAAAACTGGACCATGGGTATTAGGTTACTTTGTAATCTTTACACTACTAGCTTATGGTTGGTATAAATCTCAATGGAAAGGTTTACACTAATTAGCTAAAAATACTACAAGCCTTTTTATTGGCTTGTAGATTCTACATTTAATATTTTCAATCTTACTTTTTTTGACTAAAATCATCTAAATTATACCTATTTTTTGATACCCTTATATTTGTTTAAAGGTAGAATGCTGAAGGCAGAAGGAGATTGTATTTATATTTCCTTCTTTCTTCATCCTTCGCCCTTATACCTTATTTAATTATAGAAGGTTAATATGTTAATAGATGGACACGGTAGAGCTGTTAATTATTTAAGAGTTTCAGTTACTGAACGATGTAATTTTAGATGTCAGTATTGTATGCCTGAAAAACCTTTTAGTTGGGTTCCAAAAGAGAATTTACTATCGTTTGATGATTTGTTTAAATTTATCAAAGTTGGAATAGATGAAGGCATAAATAAAGTTAGAATTACTGGTGGAGAACCTCTACTTCGTGAAGATTTAGATAGCTTTATAAAACTTATACACGATTATAAACCAGATATAGATTTAGCAATTACAACTAATGGCTTCTTACTTCCAGAGCTTGCTCAAAAGTTAAAAGATGCAGGATTAAAAAGATTAAATATTTCATTAGACTCTTTAAAGCCAGCAGTTGCGGCTCAAATAGCTCAAAAAAATGTTTTAGCTCATGTTTTGGAAGGTATCGATAAGGCTTTAGAAGTTGGATTAAAAGTAAAAATTAATATGGTTCCTCTAAAAAGTATAAACGATAATGAAATTTTAGATTTACTAGAGTATGCAAGAGAGAGAAATATAAGAATTAGATTTATAGAGTATATGGAAAATGTGCATGCAAATAGTGATATACAAGGTATGCATGGTAGAGAAATTTTAAGTGTAATTAAAAGCAGATATACTATTAAAAAAGTTGGTCGTACACCAAATAGCCCAAGCTTTAATTATGAAATAGTAGAAAATGGCTATACTTTTGGATTAATCGACCCACATAAACATGATTTTTGTGAAGATTGTAATAGAATTCGTTTAACTGCTGAAGGGCATTTAATACCTTGCCTATATTTTGAAGAGGCTCAAAGTATTGCCGAAGCCGTAAAAAATAACGATATAGAAAAAGCTAGCTATATTTTGAAAGATGTATTAGCAAATAAACCAAAAGAGAACAAATGGGGCAGTGAAGAGGATAGCGACAATAACTCTAGCCGTGCATTCTTTGAGACAGGTGGCTGATGTTTTATATTGTAGAAGAGTTCTTCTCTGTTCAAGGAGAGGGCAAATATGCGGGGTATCCATCTTACTTTTTAAGAACTGGTGGCTGTAATTTAAATTGCCATGGATTTAAAACAGAGTACTTGGCAGATGGAATAAAAAAGCTAGGTTGCGATACTTATTTTGCTGTTGATAAAAGCTTTGCTAAAGAGTGGCAATTAATAGATGAAAGCGACACTCTAATTGAGCATTTAGAGGATGAATTTCGCAAAATAGGCTATAATCCACATGTAGTAATTACAGGTGGAGAGCCACTACTTTATCATCAAGATCGAGTATTCTATTCTATCGTAGAGTATTTAGTCGATTGTGGTATTAAAGTTACATTTGAGACAAATGCAACTGTAGAGATAGATTTTAATAAGTTTCCAGCTTATAAAGATACAGTTTTTGCACTCTCTGTAAAGCTCTCTAACAGTGCAGAACCTAAAGAGAAGAGAATAAATTTAAAAGCTATAGAGGCAATTACACAAAATGCAAAAGAGTACTTTTTTAAATTTACAATTAGTAAAGAGTTGGTAGAAAGTTCTGCAAAAGATGAGATAGAAGAGATAAAAAAAATAGCTCCAAATACAATAACTTACTGTATGCCAGTAGGAGAGTGCCGAGAGAGTATATGGGGAAATGACGAAGCAGTATTTAACTTTTGTAAAGAGAATAACTATATCTATAGCGATAGACTGCACATTCGTGTATTTGATAAGACGCAAGGGGTTTGATTTCGGATTTGGGATATAGGATGTAGGATTTGGAATATAGGATATAGGATATAGGATTTGGGATGTAGGGGTAACCCTTGTGGTTACCCTTAATGCCATTAAATTAATAAATTTACTTCCATAAATTGTAATAAATTTAAAGCTTACAATCGCCGTCATTTTGAGCGAAGCGAAGAATCTAACTAAAAAAGCCGATATAAACTCTTATCTTTACAGCCGTTTAAACTAGATTCTTCACATCCGTTCAGAATGACGGCGATGGCATTACTTTATAGCATACCATTTTGCAGATATAAAACCCTTAACTTAACGCCACTGGGTAGCCTTACAGATATAAACTAATTTTTATATTTTTTAAATCTACTCTTTCTATTAATAGCATATATAGCTCTAATTGGTCCAGAGATTACATAGACTATAAAAAATATTGCGATTGTCTCTATTGGTAATAGG
>WFYP01000157.1 GCA_015490055.1 Nitratifractor sp. | reverse complement strand
GAATAATAATATTTAATAGTTTCAACCCAAGGTGATAAAGTATGCAAAAATTAGATGGTAAAAGTTTAGATATTGTTGGTGAGAATATAGAGAAATTAAAAGAGCTATTTCCCGAAATATTTTGCGAAGGTAAAATAGATTTCGAAAAGCTTAAAAATGAGCTTGCTGAATTTATTACGCAAGAGAGAGAACGATATAACTTTACTTGGAGTGGTAAACAAAAAGCTAAGCTAATAGCACAAACACCATCTACAGCAACACTTAGACCCTGTATTAAAGAGTCTAAAAATTGGGATAGCACGCAAAACCTTTATATAGAAGGCGATAACTTAGAAGTACTAAAACTACTGCAAAAATCTTACCATAAACAGGTAAAAATGATATACATAGACCCACCATACAACACCGGAAAAGACTTTGTATATAAAGATAACTTCAAAGACAATATAAAAAACTATATGGAAATTACCGGGCAATTAGACAACGAAGGCAATCGCTTAAGCACAAACAGTGACACAAGCGGAAGATACCACAGCGACTGGCTAAATATGATCTACCCACGCTTAAAATTAGCAAGAAACTTACTAAAAAACGACGGTGTAATTTTTATAAGCATAGACGATAACGAAGTAGCCAACTTAAGAAAAGTTTGTGATGAGATATTTGGGGAGGAGAATTTTGTAGCGAATATTATATGGGAAAAGAAATATAGCCCACAAAATGATGCTAAATGGTTTAGTGATAATCATGACCATATTTTAGTATATGCTAAAAATAAAAATCTGTGGCGTCCAATTCCTCTACCAAGAACAAAAGAGCAAAATGCAAGATATAAAAATCCAGACAATGATCCTAGAGGGGATTGGAAACCAAGCGACTTTTCTGTAAAAACATATTCAAAAGATTATGATTATCCAATAACTTTACCATCTGGGAGAGTTGTAAATCCTCCAAAATCAAGATGTTGGAGAACATCACAAAAAAAGTTTCAAGAACTAATTGATGATAATAGAATTTGGTTTGGTACAGATGGTAATAATGTACCATCAATTAAAAGATTTTTAACAGAAGTTAAAAATGGGGTTGTTCCATTAACGATATGGAAATATTCTGATGTAGGACATAATCAAGATGCTGCAAGAGATATAAGAGATTTATTTAATGGACACGCTCCTTTTGATACTCCAAAACCAGTAAAATTATTAAAAAGGATAGTTTTTCTTTCAACAAAAAATGATGATATAGTATTAGACTTCTTCTCAGGTTCAGCCACAACAGCTCATGCAGTAATGCAACTAAATGCTGAAGATGGAGGAGATAGAAGATATATTTGCGTACAAATTCCAGAACCAACCGATGAAAAAAGCGAAGCTTATAAAGCAGGATATAAAAATATTTGCGAAATAGGCAAAGAGCGTATCCGAAGAGCAGGAGAAAAAATCTCTAAATCCTCAAACCTAAACCCTAAATCCTACAATTTAGATGTAGGTTTCAAAGTTTTCAAGCTTGACAGCTCAAACATAAAAGCATGGGATTCTAAAAGTGAAGATTTAGAACAAAACCTTTTAGATAGCGTAAACAATATCAAATCCGATAGAACAGAAGCAGACCTTCTTTACGAAATAGTATTAAAATATGGATTAGATTTAACTATACCTATAAAAGAGTTAAATCTAACAGATAAAAAAGTCTATGTAGTAGGCTCAGGAGCTTTAATAATCTGCTTAGATAATCAAATAACCCTAGAGACAGTAGAAGCCATAGCCAAACTAAAAAAACAATACAACCTAGAAACCCCACCAAGAGTACTATTTAAAGACAATGGCTTCAAAAACACAGAAACAAAAACCAACGCCATCCAAATATTAAAACAAAACGGCATTCACGATGTTAAGAGTTTATAATTATTAATGCATAAGGATAAAAGCCTATGACCAAAGAAAAAATCTCATCTCTAATTACCAAAGGTGAAGGAGTAGATGTTGAATTTAAAGAGTCTAAGAGTAAACTAAATAGAGATGTTTACGAGAGTGTTTGTGCTATGCTTAACCACCACGGCGGGCATATTTTGCTTGGGGTAAAAGATAATGGTACCATTTGTGGGGTAGAGAGTGCGGGTGCTCTTGTAAAAGATTTTTTAACGGCTATTAATAACCCACAAAAGCTTAATCCGCCTTTTTATTTGAGTGCGAATATTGTAGAGATAGAAGGGAAAGATGTTATCTATATTTTTGTGCCAGAGAGTTCGTCGGTGCATAGTGTTAATGGCAAAATTTACGACAGAAATGGCGATGGGGATTTTGATATAACAAAAAATAGCACTTTGGTAAGTAATTTATATTTAAGAAAGCAGAACAGTTATAGTGAAAATAGGATTTTTCCTTATGCTGGGCTTTGCGATTTAAGAGCCGATTTAATACAAAAAGTTAGAAAAAGGGTAGCAAAAGAGCATCTGTGGAGAGAGATGGACGATTTAGAACTGCTTAAGAGTGCTGGGCTTTATAAAAAAGATATTTTAACTGGTAAAGAGGGGCTAACTCTTGGAGCAATTTTGCTTTTTGGAAAAGATGAAACAATAATCTCTGCCCTACCCCACCATAGAACAGATGCAATTTTAAGACAGAAAAATCTTGACAGATACGACGATAGAGATGATATTCGAACCAATTTACTAGAGAGTTACGAACGGCTTATGGCATTTGTCGCGAAGCACTTAAGCGACCCATTCTTTTTAGAGGGAGATAGACGGGTTAGTTTAAGAGATAAGATTTTTAGAGAAGCTATTGTAAATATTTTAATTCACCGTGAATACTCAAATGCTTATGTTGCTAAAATGGTTATTGGAAACGATAGTGTAACTTTTGAAAATGCAAACAGACCGAACGGTTTTGGTTTTATAACACCTAACAACTTTACGCCATATCCTAAAAATCCAACTATTGCAAAAGTTTTTAAAGAGATAGATTATGCTGATGAGTTAGGTAGTGGTGTTAGAAACCTATTTAAATACTCTAAAACATATGGAGGCGATGACCCAAAATTGATTGAAGAGGATATATTTAAAATTATAGTTCCAATTAATGGAGAATTAGTTAGTAAAACAAAAAGTAATACAGTTACCGAGCAAGTTAGTGACCAAGCTAGTGACCAAGCTAGTGACCAGGCTAGTGACCAGGCTATTTTGGAATTTTGTAATACTCCAAAAAGCATTGAAGAGATTATGAAACATATAGGTTTAAAGCATAGAAGTTACTTTAGAAGAACTTTTTTAAATCCTTTAATAAAAAAAGGTTTATTAAAACTTACAATTCCCAATAAACCAAGCAGTCCAAAGCAAAAATATGTTGCAGTAAAGGTTAAAGATGAAGATTAAATTTGATTCTAATTTAGAGTATCAGCAAGAGGCTATTAAATCTGTAACAGATATTTTTGAGGGGCAAGAGGTATGTAGTAGCAACTTCTCTGTGCCATCACTAGACACAAGTGGCTTAATGCAAAATGAAACAGAGCTTGGATATGGCAATAAACTCCTTTTGCCTGATGATGAAATTGTTAAAAATTTAAATGCTATACAGCTTAGAAATGGGTTAAAGCAATCTAAGTTATTGGCTAATAACAGATTAGATAAAAACTTTACAGTAGAGATGGAGACAGGAACTGGTAAAACTTATGTCTATTTAAAGACTATTTTTGAGCTTAATAAGCTATATGGTTTTACTAAATTTATTATTGTAGTTCCATCTATTGCCATTAAAGAAGGAGTTAATAAAACTTTAGAGATTACAGAGAGCCATTTTAAGGCGTTGTATCAAAACACTCCATATGACTACTTTACTTATAACTCTGCCAATCTTGAACAAGTAAGAAGTTTTGCAACTAATGACTATATACAAATTATGGTTATAAATATCGATGCATTCCGTCGAAGTTTTAGCGACCCTAGTAAAGAGACAAAAGCTAATATTATTCACCGCTATAACGATAAATTAAGTGGATATAGACCTATTGAGTTTATTCAATCTACAAATCCTATTGTTATTATAGATGAGCCACAAAGTGTTGATACTACATCTAAATCTAAAGAGGCTATAGAGTCGCTAAATCCACTCTGTACTATTAGATACTCTGCAACACATAAAGATAAGCACCATATGGTATATAAACTTGACCCTGTAGATGCCTATAATAAGCAGCTGGTTAAACAGATAGAGGTAGCAGAATTTAAATTAGAAGAGAGTAACAATAATGCTTATATAAAACTGCTATCGGTAGATAATAAAAAGAGCCCAATAAGCGCCAAGGTAGAGATTGATGTTATTAAAGGCGGTTCTGTATCGCATAAAAAAATCACTGTAAAGCAAGGCGATGATCTGTTTGTGCGTTCAGGTGGTAGGGATATTTACAGTGGATATATAATTAACGATATATATTGTCAAGAAGGGGCTGAATATATAGACTTTACCTCTAAGCCTGAAATATTAGAGTTAGGGCAAGCTATTGGTGGTGTAGATGAAGATGAGATAAAACGGCTACAGATACGGAAAACCATAGAAGAGCATTTAGAGAAAGAGCTTAGACTCACAAAAAGAGGCATAAAAGTTTTGAGTCTGTTCTTTATAGACAAGGTCGCAAATTATCGCTGGTACGATGATGAGGGCAATGCACAAAAAGGTAAATATGCACTTGTATTTGAAGAGGAGTATAATAAACTAATTCGTAAACCCAAATATAAGGTGCTCTTTGAAAATGTAGATACAGACAGCATTGCTAGCGAAGTACATAATGGATACTTTTCGATAGACAAAAAAGGAAAAGTAAAAGATACAAGCGGTAAGACTAAAGATGACGAAGATACATATAATCTTATTATGAAAGAGAAAGAGAAACTGCTTAGTCTCGATAATAAATTAAAATTTATCTTTTCTCATTCGGCTTTAAGAGAAGGGTGGGATAACCCTAATATTTTCCAAATTTGTACACTTAACGAGAGTAACTCGGTTATTAAAAAACGGCAAGAGATTGGTCGCGGGTTAAGACTATGTGTAAATCAAGAAGGAGAACGAGTATTTGGATTTGATGTTAATACACTTACAGTAATGGCAAATGAATCATACGAAGAGTTTGCCAAGCAGTTACAAAAAGAGATAGAAGAGGATACAGGTATTAAATTTGGACTAATAGAGGAGCATACATTTGCAAATATTGTAACTTCTAATGATGGAGAAGAGGCTTATCTTGGAATAGAAAAGTCGGAAGAGCTTTGGAGTTATCTATTAGAGAAAAAATATATAGACAGCAAAGGTAAAGTGCAAGATAGATTAAAACTAGATTTAAAAAACAGTACTCTGATACTACCAGATGCTTACGCAACTGTATCTGCTCAAATTATTACACTACTAAAAAAAGTTGCTGGAAATCTTAACATAAAAGATGCAAGCAATAGAAAAGTTCTTACTTTAAACAAAGAAGTATATTTAAGCGAAGACTTTACAGAACTTTGGAATAGAATTAAATATAAAACAACATATAGGGTAAAATTTGATGAATCTTTGCTAATAGATACTTGTGCACAAGAGATAAACAAACAACTAATTGTAGGTAAGGCAAGATTTCGATATAGCAAAGCAGGTATAGAGATAAGCCAAGGTGGTATAGAAGCCGATATATTAGAAGATTCTAGTTTTGTATATGACAATAAGGGGTTTGAACTGCCAGATATTGTTACATATCTTCAAAACGAAACAAACCTTACACGAAGAGCAATAGTAGAGATATTAACTAAAAGTAAAAAATTAGAACAGTTTAAAAATAATCCACAAAAGTTTATAGAACAGAGTATAGCAATCATAAAAAGAACAATGAGACAATTTATTGTAGATGGTATTAAATATCAAAAGATAGGAGATAATAGCTACTACGCACAAGAGATATTTGAAGAACAAGAACTAGCAGGCTACTTTAACCAAAACCTCCAAAGAAGCACAAAAGGTGTATATGACTATGTTATATATGATTCAGATACAGAAAAAAACTTTGCCACTCAATTTGAAAACAATCCAAACATAAAAGTGTATGCCAAGCTACCAAGTTTTTTTAAAATAGATACTCCATTAGGAAGCTACAATCCAGATTGGGCGGTAGTAATTGAAAAAGATAATATAGAAAAACTATATTTTATTATAGAGTCAAAAAGTACACTCTTTAATGATGCCATAAGACCAACAGAACAAGCAAAAATCGACTGCGGAATAGCACACTTTAATGCACTAGAAAATGATGTATCATTTATTAAAGCCAGAAATATGAGTGATGTAGAAAATGTAATTTTATAAACCTGCACTTGACAATAAAGTACTTTTATCGTATAATATTAGTAATTATATACGACAAAGGATTTATATGAATTCTAAAATTACATTATATAGCGATAGAGAGTTAATAGAACAAATAAAACAATATGCAAAAAGTCGTAACACCTCTGTATCTAAGCTTGTTAATGAGTTTTTTAAAAATATTTTAGAGCATAAAAACTCTTCTAATAATGCCTCTATTACTGAAAAATTATCTGGTAAATTAAAAGATAAAAATATCAAAATAGATGATTATCAAAAATACTTAGAAGAGAAATATTTATGAAAATTCTACTAGATACAAATATAGTTTTAGACCTTCTTTTAGAAAGAGAGCCATATTTTAAAGGTGCTAAAGAGCTTTTTATATTAGCAGAAACAAAAAAACTAAAAGCTTATCTCTCAGCATCTTCTATTGCTACTATACACTACCTAACAATGAAAGCATTAAACAAAAAAGAAGCAGATAAAATTATAGATATGCTTTTAAAGATTTTTCTAGTTACACCCTTAGATAAAATAGTATTCATCGAAGCAATATATAATAATGGTACAGATTTCGAAGACAGTGTAATATACAGCTCAGTTTTTAACTCTAATATAGATTATATAATAACAAGAGACAAAAAAGGCTTTAAAAACTCTAAAGTAAAAACATTAGACCCAAACAGCTTTTTAGCCCTTTATAACGAAATTATTTAGCACTAAGAATTACAATGTATAAGAGTATGAATAAAGTGAAAGCCTAAATATATTTAGAAAGTTAATATTAAAATCAATTGTAAAATATGATTGCAAATATTTAAATAAAAAGTGATTAGATTAAAATACGAAAACTTAAATAAAGTTGAAGTAAAAAAGAAACTCTCAAGACGGCGTCGACCTACGTTCCCACCAGCGTAGCCGGCAGTATTATCGGCGATGAGAAGCTTAACTTCCAGGTTCGGGATGGAGCTGGGTGTGACCTTCACTCTAGCGACACCGCCAAGAGATATAAAAAGACTGCTTTGTCTTCT
>WFYP01000156.1 GCA_015490055.1 Nitratifractor sp. | reverse complement strand
CATCAGAACAACAAAGGCAACAATATCAGTGTTGTGTTTAATGTATCCGTATATATATGGTAAAGTTATTGTATCTCTAATAGAGATGTATTGTTTCATTTTGTTTTCTAGTAAATCAGTCTGTAAAAAACCATACTCTTTAGATAATTTTAATAACTCAATTCCCTGCTCTACATTAGAAGTTTGTGCCTCTATTCTTGCTAGAGTATAAAGTAAATCTGCAACAATACTGTTTTTTGGTTTTATAAATATGACACGCTCATTAAGTTGATAGAATATGGCACTTTTAATATTTTTTATTGCTATTATTTTTTTATCTACTGTTACATTGTCTTCTAATTTAAATTTATCTGGAAGTGCAATAATATGGTGCTTCTTAAGGTAGTTTGTATCTCTTTGTAGTTTTAATTTTGTTTTTAAGATTAAAACGTGTAGCCACTCTGTACCATAATGAGAGTTAGGGTCTCTTTTTATACCTTCGCTTATCCATTTTAGTGCCTCTTTAGGGTCTTTATTTAATTCGTATGCAGTACCTAAATTGGAAGCAATAGAGTACCTGTTTGGCTCTATTTTGTTTAATTCTAAAAGAGAGTTTATAGATTTATTATAATCACCTTTAAGCATGCTAACAACTGCATTAAACTCTTTTTCCTCATTTGGTGAAGATTTTTTATCTTTATGTTTCTCTATAATCTCTTTTAATTTTGTAGATGGAGTTGAAAAGTTAATATCGTGTTTCAATCTAGGTATAAAAAAGTAATCTCTTCCATCTAAGTATGTATGTTTGCCATCTATAGTAGTTCCATCTATCCAGATACAAGAGAACAAGAGCGTTGGTAGCATTAAAAATAGTATTTTAATCATATACAGTAAACCTTTTAAGATATATGCTCATATTATGGATATAATTGTAACATATTATAGATAGATATAAACTTTATGTTATACTTTCACTAAAAAACTTAAGGTATATATTATGGCAAAAGCTAAAGAACATTATTTTGATATTACAGCAAAGCTTGATTTTATGGAGATGAAGAATGCTATTGAGCAGGTTAAGAAAGAGGTGGCTAATCGCTTTGATTTTAAAGGGGTTATGGTAGAGGTTGAGCTTAACGATAAGGCTAAAGTTTTGACTCTTTCTAGCTCTAGCGATAGTAAGATAGATGCCCTGAAAGATATTGTAATTAGTAAGATGATAAAACGAGAGCTTTCGCCAAAATCGCTTGAAGAGATAAAGCAAGATGGTATTAGTGGTGGTAATGTTAAAGTTACTTATAAAATTGTAGATAGCATTGAAAAAGATGAAGCTAAAAAGATTGTGAAAGCTATAAAAGATATGAAAATAAAAGTAACACCATCTATTCAAGGTGATGAAGTGCGTGTAAGTGGTAAGAAGTTAGATGATTTACAAGCTGTAATTAGAGAGGTTAGAAAGCTAGATTTAAAAGCACCACTTAGTTTTGGGAATTTTAAGTAATTATGACAAATATTTATATATGGATTGCAGTAGCTCTGTTGCTCTTTTATGGCTCTAGGATTATTGGCTTTATAAGTTTGTTAAGAGTTAAAGTATTGCTAGATTTTCCTATAGATTTTATTACTAGAAAAGATGTAGATAGCAAGATATTAAAGAGTATTACACCATACGAAAATTATCTTTTCGAGCAGGGTTTTAGGCTCGATTACATTGTTACATATAGCAATTTAGTAGTTGGTCAAGATTTGCTTTTTCATAGTTTTATCTATTATAATCCACAAAATGGTGTGATTGCGACTTTAAATACTCAGCCTCACAAAAATGCTTTAGAGCCTGTAGCTATAAATTTCTATACATTTTATGATGATGGAACACTTTGCTGGAGTATGAATGGGCATAAGTTTTACTACCCTGCATTTTCTGAGAATTTTTATGTTTACGATGACTATTTAGCTAATTGGAAAGATGTTTACAGTAAACATTTGGAGCATATGCAAAAAGATGGAAAGGTTATAATAAATCAACCATTTACTAAAAAAGATGTAATAGATTTTATAGACTATTTTCATAAAAGTAATATAGATGAGCAGGCAAAGAGAGGCTATTTAAAATTAACAGATAAGTATTACAGTTATAAGCCATCTATTAAACTTTGGAAATTTCTTAAAAACTTGCAAGGTGGTTACAAGAGGTATAGAAAAATTTTAAATAGTGTTAAAGTTGATAAGCTTAATGGTGGTGAGATAGGGTGTAAAAATGCTCTTTTAAATCAGTTGGAGAATTTTGATAAATCTAAAATAAAAAACTCAAATAGTTGGGTTGCTTTTTTTATTTCTGGGGTTATTTTTATCTCTTTGTTTATGCTTATGGGTAGCACCTTTAGCTATATTGTAAATTTAATTATTGTGCTTTTAGTTCACGAACTTGGGCACTTTTTGGCTATGCGATTTTTTGGATATAGTGATACAAGTATCTTCTTTTTACCATTTGGTGCAGCTACCACTGGGCAGAAGAGAGAGAAAAAGGCTTATGAAGAGTTTATAGTTTTGCTGGCTGGTCCACTACCTGGAATTATTATAGGTATCGCTTTGTGGCTTACTGCTGGGCATTTTGGAAAGTATGAGCATTTTGCGATGGAGTATGCATTTGTCTCTATTGTTGTAAATTATCTAAATTTACTACCTATATATCCGCTAGATGGCGGTAAAATTGTCGAGACACTGCTACTTTTACGCTATCCTAAAGTTCAGTTTTACTTTTATGTAGTTGGGCTTTTAGTTTTAATTGTGGCAATGATTGCCTTTAGAGATGCTTTGTTATTTATTTTTGTTGTGCTATTGGCATTAGGGCTTGGACAGAGTTATAAAGTCTCTAAACTTTTAAGCAAATTAAAAAAAGTGAATATGCTTTCGCAAGATGGAGTTGCTAGTGTTTTATGCGAAGATAGCGATTTTAAAGCTAACGATTTAAATACAAAAGTTACAGTTGCACAGCGGGCACTATCTATTTTAAATACCTCTAAGCCTGGTAAAATTTTTACTATTTTAGCTTTTGCATTTTACCTAATACTTTTAACGCCTATAATCTTTATAAGCACAAACTATTTAGCTACTATTAGTACACCATACAGTAAATTAAATAAGGCACAGAGAAAAGAGATTAGCGATTTTTATGCTAAACTTTTTGAGTACGATAAGATAAGTGTGCCTCCTAAAAAGAGTTTTGATATAGATAGCTCTATGAAGAGTTTAGAGAGTTACTTTAAAGAGAATAATATTACCCAAAAACCACCGCTTAAAGGTGAGTTAAAAGTATCTGCTTACCCTTGTAAAATTCCAGATAGCTTGCAAAAAGTTTTAAAGTGGCATAATGGAGTTGATTATGTAGGTGATGTAAATTTGTATAGTGCTAAAGAGATTAAAAAATATTTTCAAGTCTCTCAAAAAAGTAGAGATTTTGATAAAAAATATCTGCCTATTGGATTGCTAGATGATGAAGATGAACTATACATAAACTGTGATGATGGGGCGATTTATGAGTATTACGATAAGCCTACAAAGCTATACTATAGTTTAGAGCATCTCTTAGCTATTTGGGCTAAAGCGTATGATAATAAGGTAGCGACTATTGATAGCAAGAGATATAAGATAAATTACAATAAACTTGCAAAGATAGAGAATGAATTTTTATCGAAAGAGGATAAAGCCATTCGCGAAAAGAAGATTGCCTATATTAATAAAAAAGCTTTAGAGTATCTTAAGGGTGATGTAGATTATTTTAAGTTAATGGTACTAAGGGCAATGGATAAAGATTTAAGCTCTAAATATATTGGTACTTTGAAATTATATAGCAAAGATAAGAGCAAAAAAGTATCAACATTAGCAAAGAATATTTTGAAAGATGCTTTAGCTAATTAGAGGTACACTTTATTGCCCTTTAAGTTAAGGAATTTACTTCTATAAAATGCACTGAGTTTATAGTAGAAAGCTAAAAGCTAGCCACTGCGTCATTCCCGTGAAAACGGGAATCAACGGTTTAAATTATCAAAAAAAGTTAAATTGCAACTTATAGAGAGTTAAAATTGTAGATCCCCGTTTTCACGGGAATGACGGCGATGGTGTATTATCAATTTTATTTAATAGACTTCTTGCAAAACTCTATATTTTGTAGATATTTGTTT
>WFYP01000155.1 GCA_015490055.1 Nitratifractor sp. | reverse complement strand
GGACGGCAATCCTATGATGAGCTTGGTTCTCTCTCACATTAAATTTAAACTTCCAAAAGTATATCATAAAAACAACTAAAACAGTAACTATTTTAGCTATTTTGTAAAAATGACTAAATCAGTTGTACTAAGGGGTAATAGCAAAAGCCGATTTTTGGAGGCATACTTTTTGTTTCCCGAAGGGGTATGGTGAAGTTATTAAAAAGATAGAGTTTTACTTTTAAGATTTTTAATTTTCTAACAATTTAATATTTCAAATTTAGGGTCATATTCTAGCGTAGAGAATGGGAACAGATAACTGATAGGTCGTTCTTATGAATAGTCACTCCTGAAGTGTCACGCCAAAAAAGCGTGTATACGTAGGAGAAAAAGTGGCGGTAGTCGTTTCCTTATTTTTGTTTTTTTGTGGAGTATGGTATAATGTGTCAATCAGTTTAAATCGTAATTAGCAAGGTTAACCAATACCCCCTGATGGTGGTATTGATACATTACGGCTACGTCTACATTTTTCCCTTGCTCTACGAGGTACTACTTTTAAAAAGTAGTCAAATTTTAGGAGTTGATTTTGTCAGAAAAAATGAAACAAATTAAAGTTTATTTTCCCGTTGAGGATTTTGAAAATTTGAAACAAATCTCAAAATCTCAAAATATTACAATGTCCGAATTTTTAAGAAATGCTGTAAATTCAAAAATGGAAAATGCTCCAGCTCCAAAATCTAAAAAAGTTTATAAAGTCACTAATCCTGATTTACTCTTTTTTATTTCCAACATTGCAAATAATATAAATCAAATAGCAAAAAAACTAAATGCAAAAAGTGAGTTTGACCGAAAGGCACTTTTAGAAATTTATATAAAAGTGAAGAGTTTCAAAAATGAAAATTAATATAAAAGGTGGAGGAACTGGTGCAGGATATGGTAATTATATTTTAAGGGAAAATAAAAAGAATATTGATTATTCAAAAATAATAACTTTGTCTGGAGATATGGAGTTAGGCGATGAAATTGTAAAATCTTCAAATTATAAAGACAATCAATTTAATATTATCTTAGAATTTAAAGGCAAAATTTCAGACAAAAAAGCGAAAGAAGTCACGGACGATTTTCAAGAATTATTTATGCACGGCTTTTCTAAATCAGAATATCACTTTGACGCTGTATTGCACCAAGACACGGCCAATAGTCATGTTCATATTCGTATTCCAAAAAAGAACTTATTTACTGATACAACTTTGCGTTTATATATGGATAGTGCAGATAGAAAGCGAGTGAACCTTATTCGAGATTATCTTGAGGAAAAACACGGCTTAGAAAAGATGAGAGATAATCTTAAATTACAGCCTAATTCACAAGCTGAAGTTATACAAAAATGGCGAGAGGAGCGAGGGCAAGAGCCTTTTGATTTTTCCAAGAAAAAAGGGAGAGATAAAGCCCAAAACTATATAGTTAATCATATAGCAGAAGTACACGAGGCAGGTCTTATAAATGATATTGAAGATGTTAAGAATTTAGTATCAGAACTAGACCTCGAGTATGTAAGAAGTGGACACGACTTTAAAACAGATACTTACTATCTTACATTCAAAAACGACACGGGAAAGATAAGTTTAAAAGGAGAGTTGTTTAATGAGCAATTTTACACAGAATTTAAAAGAGAAGATAGACAAGAGCAAATCCAAAATAATAGAAGTTCAAGAAGAACAGAGCCAAGAGCTGATGCAGACATTCAAAACATCGCAAAATCACTTAAAAGAAGCCTTGATAAAAGACACGAAGAAGTTAAGAAAAGATATGAGCCTCAAAGAGCAAGAGCTAGAGAGCGATATAGAGAGATACAAAGCTTACAACAAAGAACAGATACAAAAGGAGCAGAGCAAGGGAAACAGCCGTTACAACATCATAATAGTGATGCTAATAATAATATTAGCATCACTATTATTTCCAACTCTCAAAAACTGGAAAGAGAAGGGGTGGGAAGTACCACAGAAGAACCAAAAAACAATAGACGGAAACAAGTTTATAGTCATTCAATCAGACGAAATAAGGCTCTCCAAGGACAAAAAAACTTACTATATCCAAATAAACAAGGGGGAATAGGTGGAACTAGTAGAAACACTAATAGCAGATATGGAACGACAAGAGAAAGAGAGCCAAGAGAGAGAACAAGCTCTTACGAACGCTTTAGCGAAGCAAGAGAGAGCCTTTATTCGCAAACTAGAGGAATTGTGCAAGATAGAGCCAATAGCAGAGCAACAAGAACAAGAACAGCAGAGAGAACTAGAGAAACGATTAACAGAGCTGGAGAAGAACTTGCAAAGCTTGAGAGTGCAATTTCAAGAAGATACGAGGAGGTTAATAGAGAATCAGAGCACCTTATCGAAACAGTTAGAGAGCTTGAAAGAACTATTGAAAAAGAAATAAAAAAAGAAAATTATAAAGAGTCAGAACAAAGTGGTGAATTTCTGAGTATATAGTTAATTTCGTTTAATGAAAAGTAATGATGTGATTTACATAACATCATTACTTTTGTGATATTTTTTCGTCTTCAATACTTACACTATCAATATTTTCTTCTTCTGAAGAAGAGATATTTTTAACTCCATACCATCCAATAACAATAAAGACAATAGCTATGGCACTTAATAGAGATGATAATGTTTCACTAATTAAATTTGCAAATATACCAACAATTATTAATATTGCAGCAATTTTAAAAATTTTAAGTCCTGTTGCTTTTGTTACTTCAATATAACTTTTATAATAAAAGTAACTGCTTATGAGAGCCATTACAAGAGCAAAACTAAAGGATAAAAGGTAATGCGATAGTAATCTATCAAGCGTATTATAATACCCTGACATCACAGGAGCTAAAGTAAATATATATATTGTACCAAGTGACATATATGCAATCAAACTTATTATCATATATTTGTATGATTTTGTATTTTTACTTAAATTATCAACTTTTTTAAGAGCTAATAAAATAAGAATATAAGAAATAGTAACTATTACTAAACCAACTGTCCCGTTTAAAAATGTAAATAAGATAGGCAAT
>WFYP01000154.1 GCA_015490055.1 Nitratifractor sp. | reverse complement strand
GTTTGGGGTAGGGCAGTTAGTGCTATATTTAAGGATATATTATTAACAGATGAGCAACTGCCCCATCTTGTTTTGGCTTTTCTAAAGCTTACTTTTTTTGGTTTTAAATTCATTATTTTAGAGAGATAATCAACTCTTTCTAAAAATAGAGCAGGGGCGTGTTGTTTGTATATAAACTCTCTTATAATTTCTTTACTCTCTTTATTGAGTGGAGTGTGAAGTTCTAAAAATAGTTTGTTATCTTTAATTTCAGCTCTTTGGTGCTCAAAATTTTGATTAACACTCTCTACTATCTCTATTTTTTCACCTCTGTAGAGTAGTTCTAAAAGCTCCTCTTTAATGGTGCTATTTTGTGCAAATTTACTGTGTACTTTTTCTATTTTTTTGATATTTTGTTTTAGTATATTTAAAATAGCTTTGTTTGAAAAACTGCTGTTGCATTTTACCTCTATTTCATCTTCTTTAATTTGATAGTAGAAGTGTTTTATTGGTTTTCTGACAATAGAAATAGCAAGAGTGGTGTTTTGCAGTTGTAACTCTATTACTCTTCTCCAATACCGTAGCTAATACTGTTTTTATCTAAGAACTCTATATATTTAGCAAACTCATCTTTTGCTTTTTGCTCATCGTAAGAGGCAACCGAAATAGTTGCACGAGGTCCATCGCTGTATAGTTTTGGCAAAGATGAAACCTCTACACCATCTGGAGCATTTTTCATAAGCTCTATAAACTCATTTTCTCTACATAGTGCTGTTAGTGTATATCTGTACTCTTTTTTACCACTATCTTTAAAATACTTATCTAATGCATACTCTACCATTGGATGGCTCATCTCTGGGAAACCTGGCATAAAGAAGTATCTATCATCTAAACTAAAACCTGGCATTTTATTTATTACATTTGGTAGTAGCTTTGCTCCAAGTGGAAGTTTTGCCATATTTATTGGGTGTGGGTATGCTTTATCACCCAAACGCTCTATGATTAATTTTTCAAACTCTCTATTTGGATAGAGATTGCCATCTTTTAAAGCTTTTGCAGCAGCTAATCTAGTATGGTCATCTGGTGTCGAACCAATACCACCAAAGCTAAATAGTACAGAGTTTGGAAGAGTAGATATATAAGATATTGTAGAGGCAATTATCTCTGGCGTGTCGTCTATAATAAAAGAGCCTGCAAATTTTAAGTTGTGACTCTTTAGAGTATCTCTTAAAAAGTCAAAATGGCTATCTTTTCGTCTGCCATTTAGTATTTCGGTACCTATTATTAGAGCATAAAAATTTGGGGTATCCATTTTTACTCTTCTATATAGTTTTTAAGTTTTCTACCAACTTTTGGGTGTTTTAATTTCTTAATTGCTGAAGACTCTATCTGTCTTACACGCTCTCTTGTTACATTTAACTCTTTACCTATCTCTTCTAATGTTCTGTCACTCTTATCCATTAGTAAACCAAATCTCATTCTTACAACTGCTTGCTCACGCTCATTAAGTTGCTCTAAAACTTCATCTATTTGGTTGTTTAAGTCATCATTCATTACTGAATCTGTTGGGCTTAGAGAGTTTTTATCTTCGATAAAGTCACCAAAGCGTCCATCATCTTCGTCGCCTACTGGTGCTTCTAAGCTTACTGGCTCTTTTGTAATTTTAATAACATTTTTAACTTTATCAACACTTAAACCTACCTCTTCTGCGATAGTATCTAAATCTGGTTCTTTTCCGCTCTCTTGTAAGTGTTTTCTAATAATTTTGTTAATTCTATTAATTGTCTCTATCATATGAATTGGTATTCTAATTGTTCTAGCTTGGTCTGCAATAGCACGACTAATTGCCTGACGAATCCACCAAGTAGCATAAGTAGAGAATTTGTACCCCTTTTGGTACTCAAACTTATCTACTGCTTTCATAAGCCCTATATTACCCTCTTGAATTAAATCTAGGAATGGTAAACCACGGTTTGTGTATCTTTTAGCGATAGATACAACAAGTCTAAGGTTAGATTTTGCCATTCTAATTTTTGCTTTTTCGCTTTTGTTTTTACCAATTCTAATTTGCTGTAAAATACCCTCTAACTTTTCTGGGTCAAGGTTAAAGCTATTTTTACTAGCCTCTTTTGTCTCGAAAAGCTTTTTGATTTGAACATATGTACTAACCATTGTAGCTTCTGGTACAGCGTTAGCAATATCCTCTTTATCCATATTAATAATATTATCAAGTATCTTTTGGTGCTCTGCTCTTAGTTGGTCGTTAAATAGTTGTAGTTTGTACTCTAACTTTTTTAACTCTCTATCGAAAGAGTCATCGCTCTTTAGTGCTGTCTCTATAGCTTTTACCAACTCGTTTATCAATTTACTTGTAGGTCCTAAGTTTAATAGAGCCTCTTTTAAGAGATATTTTTTATATGCTGTCTTTAAGTGTTGATGGAAGAGTGCATCCTCTTTTACAGAGTCATCTTCTAGCATTGCATCGAATTTATCTTTCTCTTTCATCCACTCTTTTTTAGCTTTTTCTAAAACTTTAAAACGCTCTATAACTTGAGTTGCTCTTTTATCTATTTTTGGTGCAACTACCGATTCTTCGTTAGCATCATCTACTACATCTTCTGCTTCATCCTCTGTAGCATCTTCGAAACTTTTAAATAACTCTTTTACTCTTCTTTCTCTATTTAAAAGAGGTTCTTTATAGTTTAAGATGTAATCAATTAGGTAGGGAACAGAGCAAATCGCATCTATAATTATATCTTCACCATCTTCGATTTGTTGGCTTAACTCTACCTCTTCTTCTTTTGTAAGTAGTGGAATTTTACCCATCTCTCTAAGATACATTCTAACGGGGCTGTCACTACGACTCCACTCTAAAAGCTCTTTATCTTTTGTAATGTCGAATTCATCTTCTACTTCTGCATCGTAAGCAGCCTCTCTCTCTTCGGATAGTTTTTGTTCTCTTTTATCATTTACAAATTTAGCATATACAGATGCTGGAACAACTTCTACATTATATTTTTTGGCTAATGATTTTATCTTTTTAGCTTGTGCCGCTGTAGGTGCTTTATCAAACTCTTTTGCTACATTTTCATAGGTAGCCATAGCACCTTTTTTTAAACTTTTAAACTGTTTTTCTATATTTTTTAATGGATCTTTCTCTTTTGTTGCAGACATATTAATGTAGCTCCTAGTAGTTGTTAAATAAGGTATATATTATACCGAAACTTTTGTTTGATTTAAGTAAAATGTAAGATTTTTTAAACTTTTTTGAGATTTTAACTATTTAAAGTAACGAAAAATATAATTTTTGCGCCAAAGAAAGAGAGAACGCAGATATAACTGAATTTACTCTATTTTATAAGCACCATTAAAATGCGTTTAATACTCTATATCTTGAGCATCACTACTGTTACTATTGTCACTATTTAATAAAGAATTTACAACACCCTCTTCAGAGTCACTGTTTTTCATATCTTGTTGCATTTTCATCTGTTCAATTTGGTACTCGGCTCTTTTTTTACTATCTATCTCTTCTTGTATAGTTCCTTCATTTGGGAGTATCTGTTTACACTTGGATCTTCCTAGCATCCAGCCATCTACATAAGTTTTAGAAGATGAAGATTTAGAATAATCTTTTTTGAAGTTTCCTTCAGCAGTGTGGCAACCATCTCGTACACCTTGTTCAAAATCTGTACCTTCACTTTTACCAAAATTTATACTGTTGTAACAATACATTCCATCTTGGCAGCTTGATGGCACTGCATCGTTACTATTGCTACAACCTACTAATATAGTAATAGATGCTAATGATAAAAGAGATATTTTAATTATTTTGCTCATATTAACCCTATTTTGTTTTATTTCTCAATATTTTACCATATAGTATTAAATCTTTGCATATAATATAAAAAAAAATGGAATTAAGTAAAATGAAAAGAGTATTTATTTTAAGTTTATTTATTATTAGTATTAGTAAAGC